>CAZCUL010000778.1:0-4045 GCA_964501475.1 uncultured Verrucomicrobiota bacterium
GCGCACTCCGCAGAACGCCTGCAACGGAACGTTCCACCCGGGATTTGAAGTATGCCTGAAATCGAAGTTAACGACGCCTCCTTCAGACAGTTGCTGGGCCGCATGGTTGCGGCCCGGCAATTGTCCTCCATGGACGCCGAAAACCTGGCGCGGCTCTGCGATCAGTCGCGTCTTCTTCTGCGCTCCGAGGAAGATGTGCTTCGCTGGGTGGCCAAGGAATACGACGTCGTTTTCACGGCTCTCGATGAGATCGATCCGGATCGCCAGCTTCTTTCCCTCTTCCCCGCTCGCGTCCTGCTAAAGGAGCAGTTGCTTCCCTTGCGGCGGGTCAACGGCTCGGTCGAGGTCGCTACCAGCCGCCTCTTCGCCACTCAAGGCCTCGATGCGTTGAAGT
This sequence comes from uncultured Verrucomicrobiota bacterium, assembly GCA_964501475.1. Taxonomy (GTDB): domain Bacteria; phylum Verrucomicrobiota; class Verrucomicrobiia; order Limisphaerales; family CAZCUL01; genus CAZCUL01. The sequence continues at coordinate 395 of CAZCUL010000778.1, forward strand.
CCATGACCGGCTTGAAACTCAAGCCCGTCCTCGCCCCCCGGGAAGCCATCGAGCGGGAGATGAAAAAACGCCTGGGCGTGGGCGCCGATACCATCGACACCCTGGATGAAGAGACCGCGCTGCAGGTCGTGGATGACACGGGGGACGACGACACCAACCTCGACAGCGCGGCCGAAGACGCGTCCATCATCCGGTTCGTCAACCAGGTTTTGCGGGATGCCATCGAGTTGCGAGCTTCCGACATCCATCTTGAACCGTTCGAAGACGAATTGCGGATTCGCTACCGGATCGACGGCGTGCTTCAGGACATTCCCGTGCCGGCCCAGGTAAAGCGGTTTCAGCCCGCCATCGTCTCTCGCGTCAAGATTCTGAGCCATTTGAACATTGCCGAAAAGCGCCTCCCCCAGGACGGCCGCATCAAGATCCGCCTTGAAAACAACGAAGTGGACATCCGCGTGTCCGTGATTCCAATGCTGCACGGCGAAGCGGTGGTCATGCGGCTTTTGCGGCAGAACGCGACCCTGCGCGGAATGGAAGAACTGGGCATGGACGCGCCCGAGCTCAAGTGTTTCCGGCGGGTGCTCGGCTTGCCCCATGGCATCGTGCTGGTGACCGGCCCCACCGGCAGCGGCAAAACCTCCACGCTTTACACCGCTCTGAACGAAATCAACGATTCGGTCCGCAAAATCATCACCATCGAAGACCCGATCGAATATCAACTCAAAGGCATCAACCAGATCCAGGTTTCGGAGAAGGCGGGATTGACCTTTGGGCGGGGGCTGCGCTCGATCCTGCGCCATGATCCGGACGTGATTCTGGTGGGTGAAATTCGCGACCAGGAGACAGCCCAAATCGCGGTGCAAGCAAGCCTGACCGGCCACCTTGTTTTCTCGACGCTGCATACGAACGACGCGCCCGGAGCTTTGACCCGTTTGGTGGACATGGGCGTCGAGCCATATCTGGTGGCTTCGTCCCTGGAGGCGGTCCTGGCCCAACGGCTGGTTCGCGTGCTTTGCCCGCATTGCAAACAGGAGGACAGCTCGCCGGCCGCCCAAGCCCTGAAGAGCGAACTCGGCTTTGCGCCCGCCACGCCGGTTTATGGCGCGGTCGGCTGCCGCGAATGCCGCCAGACCGGTTATCATGGCCGGCGCGCCATTTTCGAATGGATGGACACGACCAACGAACTCCGGCGCATGATTTTAAAGAACGCTTCCAGCGACGTGCTTCGAGAGGCGGCGCGCCGCTCCGGCATGCGGCTGCTCGCCGACGACGGCTGGCGCCTGGTGCGCCAGGGGATAACGACTCCTGCAGAAGTCCTCCGCGTGACCAAGGATCAATCCCTGGCCGCGGGGGTCGGCGACGACGCCGGCGAATTGCTGGCGGCCAGCCAGTCGTAGGATTCAAGAGATCATGCCGCTCTTTCGTTATCGCGCAGTGCAAATCGACGGCAAGCTCGCCGAAGGCCAGATCGAAGCCAGCGGCCGTCAGGAGGCTTTCCGGCAAATGGAAGGGCGTGGTTTGCGCCCGATCAGTCTGGCCGAGCAGAGGAACGGGAAACCTCACGCGGCCGGGCAGCCCGGCGAAGCTGAAGCCGCTTCGCCTTTCAAGCTTTCCCTCGGCAACGCTCACAGAATTACCGCGCGCCTGCTCGAGAACTTTACCCGGCTTCTCTCGAGTCTGCTGGCCGCGGGCGTTCCACTCAGCCGCGCCCTGGTGATTCTCCACCGGGAAGCTTCCACGCCGGCCGCGCGGGCCAAATGGAAGGAGATTCACGATTTGGTGGTTGATGGCATGTCCCTGGCCGCCGCCATGGCCAAGTCGCCCGAAACATTTCCGCGGGTTTATGTGGCGATGGTGGAAGCCGGCGAGACGGGCGGGTTTCTCGATGTGGTGCTGGCGCAGATCGCCGATTTCCAGGCGCGAGAGAAGGAGATGCGGTCCAAGGTCATGACCGCGCTGCTCTATCCGAGCATCCTGCTGGTGCTGGCTCTTGGCGTGCTGGTTTTTCTGCTGGTCTTTTTCATTCCGCGGTTTCAATCCATCTTTGCCGGCTTTGGCGGCGACCTTCCGTGGCTGACGCAACTGATCGTCTCCACCAGCGACTTCATGCGCTCCTATGGTCTGATTGTGGGGCTGGGTCTGGCGATTGCCGCCTTTATGGTTCGGAGCTGGGTGGTGTCCGAGCAAGGCCGGCGCGCGTGGGAAGGATCGATTCTGCGACTGCCGATGGTGGGCAGCCTGGTGGCGCAATTTGCCATGTCCCGCTTTTGCCGGATGCTGGGAACGCTGCTGGGCGCGGGCGTGCCGCTGATCAATGGCCTCAATGTCGCGCGCCGCTCTCTCGGCAATCAGGTGCTGGTGGATGCCGTCTCCAATTCGATTGAACGCGTCAAGGAAGGCAAGCAACTCGGCGCCAGCCTGGAGGATTGCCGGGATCTTTTCCCGGGATCGGTTCTGGAAATGATCTCTGTGGCGGAGGAAAGCGGACGGCTCGATCAGGAATTGGTGCGCATCGCCAACGTGACGGAGGGCGATCTGGACCGGCAACTGAAAGCGGCTGTGGCCCTGGCCGAACCGCTCATGCTCTTTTTCATCGCCGCTTTCATCGGAACGATTTTCATCGGAATGGTCATCCCGATTTTCACACTACAGGACTACATCAAATGACTTTGGCCACGACTGAACTATGAAACTGAAATCTTGTGTTATTCAAAGCCTGGCGGGGGCTCGAAATTCTTGCGCGCCTTGCCTGCACGAACCGGGTGCCTCCTCTCCCCATCCCTCTCCTCCATTCCGAATGGAGGAGAGGGTGCCCGGAGGGCGGGAGAGGAGGTTCAGCCGTAGTGCGCAGGGATTCACGCTCATCGAACTGCTGTTGGTGCTCGTCATCCTGGGAATTCTCGCAGCCATTGTGGTTCCCAAATTCTCGGGACGCACCGAACAGGCGCGCGTCACGGCGGCCCAGTCCCAAATCGCCACGTTCGGAACGGCGCTGGACGCCTTCGAGGTGGACAACGGCTACTATCCCAAAGGCAAGAACGGGCTGTTCGATTTGGTTCAGCAGCCGAGCGACGCCCAAAGCTGGCGCGGGCCTTACTTGAAGAGCGAGATTCCCGCCGATCCCTGGGGGAATGCCTACATTTACGAATGTCCCGGCAAAAACAATCCCAGCTCCTACGACCTGATGTCCCTGGGGCCGGACGGCCGGGTGGGCGGCGAAGATGACATTACCAACTGGCAACAGAAGCGCTGAAATGCTCCGACGCGGATTTACCCTCATCGAGTTGATCCTGGTGATGGCGATGCTCGCAACCGTCATCGCCGTGGCCGCGCCTTCGCTCTCGAATTTCTTTCGCGGGCGCAGTCTGGATTCCGAAGCGCGGCGGTTTCTCTCCCTGACGCGCTACGCTCAGAGCCGGGCCGTGTCCGAAGGTGTGCCGGCCGTGCTCTGGATCGATGCGCGAGAAGGCCGCTATGGCCTGGAGCTGGCGCCCGGATTCACGGATGGGGACAGCAATGCGGTCGAGTTTGTGGTGAACGACAAACTGCAGATCGAAGTGATCGATTCCCTCACGAACTCGGCCTCGTTGTCATGGCCGTCGGCAGGAGCCGGCTCGACCGGCTTGCCGATGATCCGCTTTTCGCCCAGCG
>CAZCUL010000779.1:0-16488 GCA_964501475.1 uncultured Verrucomicrobiota bacterium
CGGCCAGTCTGAAACCGGGAAACAAGACCAAACCGAGGCCAGGCAAGGTGAGCAGGACAAGCAGGAGCAACAGCAGGCCCAGCAGGAAGCACAACAACAGGAATCAACCGAAGGCAAGGAAGGACAATCCAATCGCGGACAAAGGGAAGGGGAGCAGGGGAGTCCGGAGGAACAGAGCGAAGGAGGGCAGGTCGTGGGCGTCGCCCAAATGACTCCTCAACAAGCAAGGCAACTTTTGGATTCTCACCGGGGCGAAGAGCTGCCGCTTATTTTCCTGCCGGAAAAACCTTCGCGTCCGCAAGATCGCGTCTTTAAGGATTGGTGAGATTCCCGTTGGTGTCGCGCGCCGCTTCGGAAACGTTCTTCGCGCCGGCCTGATGCCAGCGAACAGCTTCCGAAACGGCTCCTCCCCAGTCATAGGTTTCCTCCGTCGGATAGTGGCCTTTGACCGGATCAGCGCCAAGCTGGCCGAAATCGCGCCCGTGCCATTGATTGAGCTGCCGAAGCATTCGCGCCGTCATCCACTGGTTCCACTTTGGGTCCGACTTGCCGAGATACTCCACAATCAGTTCGGTTGCCCTCTCCCGATCCAGATGGCGAACGATGCGATCGTAAACCTTCCCATGCACGGAGGAATCGCGCCGCCAAAGGTCGCTCAGGAACAATTCAGGCAGTTGTTCATAGGCCGCCGTGGCTGCCTCTTTCGAAGGAACATATCGCTCGCCTCGCGCCAGAACGAGCCTTCGCTGAAGTTTAGGCGTCAATTCCGATGCGGGCGGAATCCCGGGCAAAGCTTCCATCGCTCTCCACCAAATCCAGGGACGATCGTCCGCCGTCAATTCTAAAACGATCTCCGCGCCGGTGCCGGGATGGCGGGCCAGGCATCGTATGAGAAAACCTGCATTGGGCGGGCTCTCTTCTTTAAGGACTTTTCCAATCGTGCGCAGTTGCTCGGCGTCCAGGTTTGAAACCTTCTCCAGCGCGTGGGCTGCGGCATAGCGGTCGTCAAACGAGTCGTCCTGAAGCCAGCCGAGAGCCAGGTCAATGAACTCGGGCCAGTTTCCGTTGGCGCCCATTTGCAGGCCTGCGCGTCGTTGTTCGCGGTTTCCGTGCTCGACCCAGGTCCGGGCAGCGCGCCGCAGTTTCTCCTGCGTTTCCACGGGCAAATCGGAGAATTCCGGGGAATTGCTCCGGCGGCCTTGCGGATATTCGAGGGCCCGCCAGGCGCGACCCACGTTGTCGCCGCGGACAATATCGATGACTTTGATGGCCTCATCCGGGCTGCGAAAATGATGATGCCTGAAATGCATCAAATTCACCGCGCCGGTCGCGGACAGACCTCCCTGCAATGCCTCGGCGAGTCTGGCGATATGCTCGGGCTGATCCGTGAGGGGCCGCTCCGGATAGTGAATCTGAACGTCGCGAAACGTCTTCGAGTGCATTTCACAAATCATGACCGCCGCCACGTCCTTGAGAGAAACACCGCGGGTGGAGATTTCGTACTGCGAGCCGGCAGGGCTGCTGCGGGAAGACCTGATGCTGCCGGCAGTCCGGGTGCCGTCGGTCTGCTCGACGATCATTGGCAGGTCCCAGAAACTTTTCCGGTGAGGCGACTTGATTTGGAAAGCCGCCGCTTTCCAACCGGGCCGGTTCTCTTCAGCGAGCGGAGTCAATTCGATGCCGCCCTTTGCCACGGTCCGTTTCACTTGAAACGGGCCCTCAAAGCGAACCTGGGGGTGGTCCGCTGCGTCCGCCGGCAAATAGCGCAAGGTCAGATCAATCTTTCCGACCGGCCGCTGCCTCGATCTGAGAAAGGGAAGCGTATGATGCCGAATGGTGCGCTGCATGTTAAAGCTGACGAACAGGCGCTGGACGTTTCCAGTGGAAAGTAATTCAGACCCGCTTGTGCTCGTGGACATGCGGTAGCGGCCCGTGTCGATTTGCGCTTCGATGCTGGTGGAAAGCAGGTCGTTCGTGGTGTCGATTTCGAGCAGCGCCACGCGCCACATCTGATTTGTGGAAGATGGCCAGTCATCGGCTGGAAAGAAGCGTTTGCCAACCTGGTTGCCCTTGGCGTCGTAAAAATCGTCGCTTCCGTCCGGCCAGATGCCCACCAAGCGAACGGCCAGCGCGTCGCCGTCCGACGGGCGGCTCTGAGGACGACGGTCGCGCAGAGCCAAAGCAACCACCAAACCGATCAAGGCTACAACCAGAATCGGCAGGACGACTTCGAGCCGGATGCCGCCACGGCAGAACGAAGGTTTTCGCTCGAACACCTGCATGGCGGCGACAGTAGCATCCCGGGGTTCGAGAGACGATGAGAAAAATGGCGCGAGCTTGTTTGACGAAGCTGCTAAGCTGATGGGAGATGACTGACCATCGGCACGAAGCTCAGAGTAACAGTTCGGACGGCCATCGTTCCAGGGATGCCGATCGCGGCTGCTGTCACCATGGTGGAGACGGGGGTGGCCACGGTGAGGCGAAGGCTCCACAGGCGGCGGGCAAATTCCTTTGCCCGATGCATCCGGAGGTGGAATCGGACCGGCCCGGCGATTGTGCCAAATGTGGAATGCCCCTCGAGGCCGCGCTGCCTGGTTCGGCTATTGGCAGGAAGGTCTATACGTGCCCCATGCATCCCGAGATCGAGCGGGACTCGCCGGGGGACTGCCCGATATGCGGGATGACGCTGGAGGCAAGGGACGCTGCTGGGGCGGAGGATGATTACGAAGCCCGCGCCCTGTCGCGCAGATTCTGGCTTGGGCTTGCGCTGACCTTGCCGGTCCTGGTGCTGGCCATGGGCCATATGATTCCGGGGGTCCATTTAGAAACTTGGATTCCAGAAAGGGTATCGAGATGGATTGAGTTTGCGTGCGCGACGCCGGTGGTGCTTTGGGCCGGGAATATTTTCTTCGTCCGCGCCTGGCGCTCCATCCTCAACCGCAGTTTGAACATGTTCACACTGATTGCCGTGGGTGTGGGCGCAGCCTACCTCTACAGCGCCATGGCCGTCTTGTTCCCCGAAATGTTCCCCGCGTCGTTTCGCGGGAATGGCCAGGTGGGCCTCTATTTCGAAGCGGCGGCTGTCATTGTTATTTTGGTTCTGCTGGGCCAGTTAATCGAGGCCAAAGCCCGCGCCCGAACCGGCTCCGCCATCAGGGCCCTCTTGGGCCTCGCCGCGAAAACCGCCCGCCGAATTCGTGACGGCCGCGAGGAGGACGCGCCGGTCGATGCGCTGCAAAAGGGAGACATGCTTCGCGTGCGTCCCGGCGAAAAGGTGCCGATCGACGGTGTCCTTACCGAAGGCAGGGGCAACCTTGACGAGTCGATGATCACTGGCGAGCCGATGCCTGTGAGCAAAGGGCCGGGCGACCCGGTGATTGGCGCCACTGTGAATCAAAGCGGCAGCTTTGTCATGCGCGCGGAAAAGGTCGGCGCCGAAACCGTCCTTGCCCAAATTGTGCGGATGGTTGCCGAAGCGCAACGGAGCCGGGCGCCAATCCAAAAGCTGGCCGACACAGTCGCGGGTTACTTTGTGCCCGCGGTCATTGCCATTGCCGTCGTCACCTTCATCGCATGGGTTGTTTGGGGTCCGCCCCCTGCGATGGTTTTCGGGCTGGTCGCGGCTGTCTCGGTCTTGATCATCGCCTGTCCTTGCGCTCTGGGATTGGCCACGCCCATGTCCATAATGGTGGGAATCGGGCGCGCCGCCCAGGCGGGGATTCTGATTAAAAGCGCCGAGGCTGTCGAACGCACCGAGAAAGTCACACATCTCGTGACCGACAAGACCGGGACGCTGACGGCCGGCAAGCCGAAAGTGGTGTCGCGCCTGGCCGCGAGCGGGTGCGACGAGAAGGAGATGCTGAAATACGCCGCATCGGTTGAACAACAAAGCGAACACCCTCTGGCGGGCGCCGTTGTTGAAGCGGCGAAAGAAGCCGGTCTTTCCCTCGAAGCGGCGCGGCATTTTGAATCCACAACCGCGGGTGGCGTCTCCGGCGAGGTCTCCGGCCATTCGGTGCGCGTCGGCAAGGAAGCGTTCCTGGTCGATGCGGGCATTGAGATTTCCACCGGCCTGAAGAAGCAGGCGAAGGTCCTTCGGGAGAAAGCGCAAACGGTGGTCTGGATTGCTCTGGGACAGAGGGCCATTGGCATCCTGGGCGTGGCCGATCCGATCAAGGAGACGACCGCTCCCGCCATTGCGACCCTCCATGAGTTGGGACTGAAAATCATCATTTGCACAGGCGACAGCCGCGAAACGGCCGCGGCCGTGGGCCGCGAACTGGGCATCGACGACGTGGTGGCCGAAGTCATGCCGGCCGACAAGATTGCGCTGATAAAAAAGCTTCGCGGCCAGGGCGCGGTGGTGGCGATGGCGGGCGATGGGATTAATGACGCTCCCGCGCTGGCGGAGGCGGATGTGGGAATTGCCATGGGCACTGGGACCGACGTGGCCATTGAAAGCGCGCACATCACGTTGGTGAAAGGAGACCTGATGGGCATCGCGAAAGCGTTCCAGCTTAGCCGGGTGGTGATGCGGAATATCCGGCAAAATCTCTTTTTCGCTTTTGCCTACAATGTGCTGGGAATTCCGATTGCCGCGGGGGTCCTTTACCCTGTCTTTGGCCTGTTGCTTAGCCCTATCATCGCCGGCGCGGCCATGAGCTTCAGCTCCGTCTCCGTCATCGCCAACGCCCTGCGACTGCGCAGAGTTGACCTGGCGCCGGCTGCTTCGGCGAGGGCGGAACCACAAAGTCAATAAGTTGCCCGGGGCGTATCCCCCGGTTGCTGTCGGCGGAGAGAGGCGGGCGGCCGGTCCTGCTTTTCCGACGTGCCTGTTGACTGGACTTCCGCCTGCGGTTGGCGGCGTCACACTGTGCCCGTGCGCCCTGATAAAGCTGGCGGGCTTTGCCAGACTTGCCGGCGTTTGATAGAACAGCGCTGAAGTGAGTTCTCCCAACTCGCCAACATCGCCGCACGCGCAGATCGATCCAGCAATCGAGCTGCGCGGTTTGAGCCGCCATTTCGGTGAGAAAGCCGCCCTCGCGGGCATTGATCTTTTCGTGCGGCGCGGGGAGTTTTTCTCGCTCCTGGGCCCGTCCGGCTGCGGCAAGACAACTTTGCTGCGCATCGTAGCCGGGTTGGATCAGCCCACGGCGGGATCACTGCGCATTGGAGGGACCGACGCTCTGCCCGTTCCCGCTCACCGGCGGCACGTAAACACCGTTTTTCAGTCCTACGCGTTGTTTCCGCACATGAACGTGCGCGAGAATATCGAGTTCGGTCTTCGAATGAAGCGCGTCCCGGCGGATGAAAGGAAGCGGCGGGTGGCGGAAGTGATGGAGCTGGTGGAGGCATCGCCGCTGGCCGGCCGGAAGCCTGCGCAACTTTCCGGCGGCGAAAAGCAACGCGTGGCACTGGCCCGCGCGGTAGTGAATCAGCCTCAGATTCTGTTGCTGGACGAACCTCTGGGCGCGCTCGATCTGAAGTTGCGGAAGCAATTGCAGGCCGAGTTGCATCGTCTGCAGCGGAGGCTGGGCATCACATTTCTCTACGTGACTCACGATCAGGATGAGGCGCTGACACTGAGCGACCGCATTGCCGTGCTTAACGCCGGCCGGATCGAGCAGGTTGGTTCAGGCGAGGAACTTTACGAGAAGCCGCGAAATCGGTTTGTGGCTGAATTTCTGGGGGGCTGCAATCTCTTGCCTGCCACCGTGAAAGAGCGGGAGGCTGCGACTGTATGGACGCCTTTGGGCCCGTTCCGGGTCCTTGATCTTCCAGCCCATGCGGCGTTCACTGTGGCATTTCGTCCGGAGAAAGTGATTCTCGATCCAGCGGAGACGGCCGGGAACTGCTTCTCCGGCAAGGTTTCGGAGGCAAGATACAATGGTTCCGAAACCCATTACGTCGTAGAAGCTGCCGGTGAGCGAGTGCGGGTGACGGTTTTGAACAGCGCCTCGGTTCGGCGCCGGTTTCGCGCGGGCGATCCGGTGCGGGCGCAAATCCCGCCTGAGGCCCTGGTGATACTGGCGGATTGAAGGCGCGATGAGTTCCGCTTTGCGAAGAAACGTTTCCGGGGCGCGCGGGTTGCTGCTCGCCTGCCCTGGAATCCTCTGGGTCCTTGTCTTTCTCGTGCTGCCGCTGATCTTCATTGCGGCCATCAGCTTTTACTCACGCGGCCCTTACGGAGAAATTCAACCGCCGCTGACTTTGGACAACTACAAACGCTTCTTTGGCTTTGGCCTGTTTGGATTTGAGCCGCTTTATCCGCTGATCATCGTGCGCAGTCTATGGCTGGGACTGATCACGACGGTTTGTTGCGTGGCGGGCGCGCTGCCCCTGGCGTTTTTCATTGCCGGCTTGCCGCCGCGCTGGAAAACGCCGGCGCTCGTTCTGGTGATCATCCCTCTCTGGACGAACCTGCTCATCCGCACCTATGCGTGGCAGATCCTGTTGGGGCCAGGAAGTTTTCTTTCGCAGGCGGCGTTGGCTCTCGGGCTGATTCCCGCAGGGCAGGCGCTTTATCCGGGAACATTTGCCGTTGTTGTGGGAATGGCGTGCGATTTCCTCCCCTTCCTTGTATTGCCGCTTTACGCTTCGGTGGAGAAACTGGACTGGAATCTGGCGGAGGCGGCGATGGATCTGGGGGCGAATCGCGGGCGGGTGTTCTGGCATGCGATCCTCCCGCAGGTCCGGCCCGGCCTGGTCGCGGGAATCATCCTGGTCTTTGTGCCTGCCACAGGACAATTCGTTGTCCCGGACCTTTTGGGCGGGGCGAAAACTGTCATGGTGGGCAATGCCATCCAGCAGCAGTTTGGGCCGAGCCGTGACTGGCCGTTCGGCTCGGCGGTCGCGGTTATGGTCATGCTCCTGGTCATGGCGGGCCTGTGGACCTGCGCGCGCGGCGCGCAACGGAGTTCAGAGGAGGCGTTTTTGTGAAGGGGCAGCCCATCGTCCGCATCGCATCCTCCGGGCTGCTCTACCTGTTCCTTTACGCCCCCCTGGCGGTGGTGATTGTCTATTCGTTCAACGAGGCGCGGTATGGGACCCTTTGGGAAGGATTCACCGCCCGTTGGTACTTGGCGCTGCGGGAGAACCCGGCGGCGATGGACGCCGTCCAAAACACGCTGGTTCTGGGCGGAATAAGCGCCGGGGTTGCGACGGTCCTGGGCACGCTGCTGGGATTGGCGTTTGCCCGGCACCCATTCCCGGCCAAGCGTTTCTTTGCCTGGCTGTTGTTTGTGCCGGTGGTGATACCAGAGATCGTCATGGGCGTGGCATTGATGCTCTTCTATTCACTGGTGCGGGATTGGCTCGGATTATTCGAGCTGGGGCTGACCACCATGATTCTGGCGCACATCACTTTTGAAATTCCGTTTGTTGCCATCGTGGTGCGAGCCAGGCTGGCGGGGCTGGACCCCGCGGTGGAGGAAGCGGCGCGCGATTTGGGCGCCAACCCGTGGCGGACCTTCTGGCATGTGACCTTTCCATTGGTTTGGCCCGGAATGGTTGCGGGGGGATTGCTTGCGTTCACGCTGAGCCTCGACGATTTTGTCGTCAGCTTTTTCACGACCGGGCCGGGCGCGACGACGTTGCCGATTTTAATTTACTCATCAGTCAAACGTGGTATCACCCCGGAGATCAATGCTCTGGCCACGCTGATGATCGTGGCTTCCATTGTGGCGACACTCGCGGTCACGGGCCTGCAACGGAGACGAGTTGAAGCAGCACAACCATGATTAAACGTTTTGAACGCACCATCCGAAGCGGCGGAGTCGGCGCCTGGAGGAGGCGGATCGCAGGGCTGGGAGCGGTTTGTTTCTTTTTCATTTTTGCGCTTTCACTTCCGGCGCAAAACCGGTTGAACCTCTTTATCTGGAGCGAATATATCGATCCGCAGATCGTTGCTGATTTCGAGAAGGAATTCGATTGCAAGGTCACGATTGATCTCTATGAAGACGAAGCGAGCCTGATGGCCAAGTTGCAGGGAGGGGGAGTCGCGCTCTATGACGTGATTGTGCCGCCGGACCATGCCGTTCCGGCGTTGATCCACCTGAAAATGGTCGCGCCCCTGCGGCACGAGAAGATTCCAAACCTCAGGAACGTCGAGGCCAAATTCCGAAATCCGGCCTACGATCCGGGAAACAAATTCACAGTGCCCTACCAGTGGGGGACTGTCGGCCTGTATGTGCGGGAGTCGGCGGACCAGCCTGTTCCGGAAACCTGGGGCGTGATTTTTGACCCGGAGAATCAGGTGGGGCCTTTCCTCCTGATTGATTCGGACCGGGACATGATCGGGGCGGCTCTGAGGTATTTGGGCTATAGTTTGAACTCGACGGACCGCCGGCATCTCAGAGAGGCGCGTGATCTCCTCCTCAAAACCAAGAAACGATCCCTCGGCTTTGCCGGCGGCGTCGGGGGGCGCAACCGGGTCCTCTCCCGCGAGGCCGCCGCGGCCGTGGTCTATAGCGGGGACGCTGTGCGGGGAATGCAGGAGGCTCCCGGCACGCGATACTTTGTTCCGCGTGAAGGCAGCCAGCTTTGGGTGGATAATCTGGCAATACCCGCGCAAGCGCCCCATCGGGACAGGGCGGAGAAGTTTCTGAACTTCATCCTGGACGCCAAAGTGGGAGCGCGCCTGGCCGGATTCAACCAGTTCGCCACGCCAAACGGCGCCGCAAAGGCATTCATCCCGAAGAAGGATTTGAGCGACCCGGCGATTTATCCGCCCGCGGAAACGATGACGAAGCTTGAATTGCTGCGGAATCTCGGAGCAGAGAATCGGCTCTACGACGAGATTTGGACCCAAATCAAGTCTCGTTAAACTACTGTTCGAGGGCAGGGAGGATTTGGATTTGCAAATTCGCACCGCAGGCCGGGCGACGACAACATGTGATTCAAGGATGAAGCAACGCGCAACATGAGCAAGTCGCTCCGAATTGCCATGTTCACCGGGGCGTTTCCGGTCTTGTCCGAGACTCATGTCCTCCGGCAGATCAACGGATTGATCGAGGGAGGGCACGAGGTGGACATCTATGCCGACAGCCGGGAGGATGTCGATGGACCGGTTCACCCTGAGCTGGGCAAGCATCGGCTCATGTCCCGAACCGTTTTCACGGAGATCCCACCGGAAACGGTTCGCGATGAGCTGCCCGTCTGGCCTCTGACCGGACGCGCCTGGATCCCGGGAACAGGGCGTTCCATACACAACATGGTTCGCCTGGTCCAGGCCTTTCCCCAGTTTCTGACTTGCCTGGCCGCCGCTCCGGGACTGATGGGGCGGGTGCTGCGGCGGAGTGACTATGGCCATCAAGCCGCCAGTCTTTCAGCTCTCTACCGTCTGGCCCGTTTGGCGCCGCTTTCCCGATCTTATCATGTGCTCCATGCTCACGGAGGCGCGGCAGCCAACAATTTCCGTTTCGCCCGAACCTTATGGAAGGTGCCCTTGGTGGCGAGCTTTCATGGGTTCGACTTCTTTGGATTGCCCCGGCAGGATGCGAATCAAGCGGCGCGGAAGGTTTTCGCAACGGCAGAAGTAGTTACTGCCGACAGCGAGTACGGCAAAGCGCTCCTCTTGCAGATGGGATGCCCGCCGGACAAGCTGCGGAAGCTTCCCCGCGGGCTTGCTCTGGAAGATTTCGTCTTTAGAGAGCGCGTCCGAAGGGCAGGGGAGCCGCTCCGCATTCTCACGATTGCGCGCATGGTCGAGGCCAAAGGCATCGACTACGCATTGCAGGCGGTGGCGGCTTTGCGAAAGCATCACCCATTGCTGCGTTACGATCTGCTGGGCGACGGTCCGCTCCGGGCCAGGCACGAGGCTCTGGCGCGCGAGTTGGGGATTCAGGAATGCACGATCTTTCACGGCGCCCGCGCCGCAGGAGAAGTCAAGCGCCTGCTGGGTGAAGCGCATCTTTTTTTGCTGACCAGCGTCGCTGTGGACGGAGAACAGGAAGGCCAGGGCCTGGTCTTGCAGGAAGCACAGGCCGTAGGCTTGCCTGTCGTGGCCACGAATCAACCCGCCTTCCGCGAAGGCGTGGTCGAAGAACAGTCAGCCTGCCTCGTCCCCGAACGCGACGCCGCAGCCCTCGTGGAACGCTTGAACTTTCTGGCAGTCCATCCGGAAATCTGGCCAACCATGGGCCGGACCGGGCGCGCTCTTGTGGAGCAGCATTACGACATTAAGAAGTTGAATGCCGCTCTGGTCCAAATTTACCGCGAAGCGGCAGGGCGATTTCATCAGAGCAGAACCACGCGCTCCACCTCTTCCGCCTCCTGAGGCTCGCGCGCCGGATCAAGGGAGACGAGCCGCCACCGTTGTCCGACCTTGCAACAACCGTGTCCCTGAACGGGACGACCTTCTTTGTCTTTGCCGGTCACAAGAAGCGCTCGGGAGGATCCATTTCGATTGGGCGTAAAGTCCGAAATCGCCGGGTCGATGTGTTCGGGTGGCGGACGGTTTTTGGGCTGAAGCTTGCCCGTGCAAGCTGACTTTTATTCAGCCGTCCTCCACCAAAAGAAAAACTGCGGCGCTAATATGAGAAGTTCGTTGTTTGTCCGGCCGAACCTGAAGTTGTTTTTTCTGGGTGCGCTCTTGATCGCTCTCGCGCACAATTTCATCACCGACGCGCGGTCTCAAGGGTCAATGGTTTTGACCGCATATTCCTATCGCACCGCGCCCAGTTCGGAAGCGGAAGTGGAAAAGCTGCTGGCTGAAACGTTGGAGAGGCCCTCGTCCCAGGCGTATTTGCAGCTCAGCGATTACTACCGCAAGCGGGGCGATAGCAAGAAAGCCATGACCTATCTTCGTCGGGCTGCCATGGTTGTTGAACTCGAGCACGTCGAGGAATAAACCCCCGAGCACTCCCGAAGTCAGCGGTCACGGTTCCTCAACACGGTCCTTCCCCAATTCCCGAGTAAGACGAAAGACGCTCGATCACCTCGAATCTTCATCCGGCTCGTCCAGCTTGTCGCTGGCGGGCATTTGCTCGAATCCGCTGAAATGATCCGGGCGCAGCGGCTCGGAAATCTTCACCTCTTCGTTCAGCCATCTGCCGAGATCAACGAGCTTGCAGCGGCGCGAGCAAAACGGCCCATACCGCCCGGAAAACCAATCGCCCTCATTCTTGCAGGTGGGACATTTCACCGGCTTCATGGAAGTTACAATGACCTCTTTTGGAGCCTATATCAAACACCCATCCGGACAACCCTGCCCAGGGCGAGTTCGATCTGGAACCTTTCCGGGCGTGGTGGCCGAGGGGCGTCGTGAATGGGCGTGCCAGCGGCGGCTGATTCTCGTAGTAGTTACGCCGCATGGACGAGTCGCAGTTTGGCTGGCTATCGATTCTGCCTCCTCTGTTGGCGATTGTTTTGGCGATCGCGACACGGCAGGTCGTTTGGTCTTTGCTGGCCGGAATTGCTCTTGGCTGGACGATCTCCGCGGGGGGCAATGTGCTCGCCGGACTGGCGCGAACTCTTGAGTGCCTGGTCAGCGTGTTCGCCGACGCCGGCAATACAAGAGTCATTCTCTTCACCCTCTTGATGGGATCGCTTTTGGCCCTCATGCAGCGAAGCGGAGGAGTGTCCGGGTTTGTGGAATGGGCGAGCCGGTGGCGCTGGTCGAACCATCGCAGGGGCGCGCAACTGATGGCGGCCGTCCTGGGCTTGGGAGTGTTTATCGAGTCAACGATCACTTGTCTGGTGGTGGGGACGGTCGCCCGCCCTGTTTTCGATCGTCTCAGGATTTCGCGCGAGAAACTCGCTTACCTTTGCGATGCGACGTCGGCGCCGGTTTGCGTCCTGATACCCTTCAACGGCTGGGGTGCATTCGTGCTCGGTTTATTGGGAACGGAGGCGGCCGCCGGACATTTAGGCGAGAGCGTGATCGCGATTTTCCTGAAGGCAGTCACGTTAAACTTTTACGCCTTGTTCTCGGTGCTGTTGGTGTTTGTGGTTGCCATGAGTGGAAAGGATTTTGGTCCGATGCGGCGGGCCGAGGCGCGGGCGCGCGGAGGAATGGTGCTCCGACCTGGCGCCAAACCGGTGGTGGACGAGGCGCTGATTGGCATGGGCGTGAAGGAGGGTGTTCGCCCGGGGGCGCTCAAGATGCTGGGACCGCTCGGCGGCATGGTGTTGATGGTATTGGCCGGAATCGCCATCACCGGATGGCAAGGGGTGCGCAAGGCTGCGTTGGTTGACCCCGGCCTGATGGACTACCTGGAGAAAGCTTCAGGCTCGACTGCTGTCCTTTGGGGAGTGCTGTTTGGTCTGATGGTGGCGGTGACGCGGGTGCTCGCGGAACGATCCTTCGGAATTGCGGAAGTAACCGATCTTGTTTTCAAAGGCGCAGGGGGGCTGGTTCCTCTGGCTGCGATCATGTGGCTCGCATTCGGGATTGGCGCGACTTGCGGAATGCTCGGAACCGGGCCGTGGCTGGCGCAAGTGGCCAAACCGTATTTGACCGCGGCATCCATCGCGCCGCTTGTGTTCCTGGTCGCGTGTCTGATCGCTTTCTCGACCGGTACCAGTTGGGGGACCTTTGCGATTATGATGCCGCTGGCAGTGCCGCTGGCAGCGTCGTTTAACGCCGAATCGACGGCAGTTTCGATTCCGCTGGTGGTGGCAGCGGTGCTGGGCGGGGGCGTATTTGGAGATCACTGTTCCCCGATCAGCGATACGACGGTGGTTTCATCGATGGCCGCGTGCAGCGACCACATCGATCATGTCCGCACGCAGCTCCCCTATGCCCTGGTGGCGGCAGGAGGGGCGCTTGTTTTGTATTGGGCGGTCGGATTGGCGGGATAGCCGGAGAATGGGTCTTGCCTTCTCGCCTTTGCACGGGGCGGAGAAGCGGCGATACTTGATCCTTAAAGGGCCTTGACCTGGTCCCACATTGGGCGGAGGTCTGGATCCTGCAAAGCCACCTTCCGGAACTTGGATTTGATTTTGATGGCGCGGCGCAACCATTCGCGCGCTTCTTTCAAATGTCCGAGCTGGCAGGCGTAGCAGGCCAGATTGTAAGGAATGGTGGCATCAGAAGAAAACCGATTGACGATCGGCAGCAGAGATTCGAACGCTTCCTGAGTGCGCTTCATTTCGTGAAGCGTGTAAGAGTGACAAATCCACCCGGCGGGGCTTTCTGGGGTCAGTTCGAGCAACCGGGCGGCAATTTCGAGAGCTTCAGCCCAGTCCCTCTGCATGGCATGGATTTGCCAGCTCACTTCGAGAACGCCCGGATGATTCCGGTTCTCAGGCGAAATACCGGCCCACTCGCCCTTGGCCTCCTGCCAACTGCCCAGTTCCAGCCAACCCAGGGCGGCGTTCAAGTAATGGCTATCTGGCGGATTCAATTCGTGCATCTGCCACAATAATGTGTAGCCAAAACCGTGCCTCAAAGCAAGCCTGCCTTCGCTCTCCTGCGAATCGATTCGCAGGGCTGGACCTCGAAACATTTCATGTTTCTCCCGCCTGCCCGGCTGACGTTGACACGCCATCCCGACACCGAAACGTTCATTGAAGCCATGCAGACTGCCCGGCGCCGGATTTTCGTTATGGACTCTTGAAAACGTCGGTTTGCAGGCGGAGATGCTCGATTCATTGTCCGAAGCGCTGAAATAAGTTCCAAGATTTGATCCCCTTTGCCTTTGAGCCGCTATTTCCGGCACGAAGGGTGCCGGTCGCTATGCCTTCCGTCTGGCATGGGTGCTGTCTGAAACGCCAATTTCAGGCCCGAAAGAGGCCCGAAAGAGATGGGAATTAAAGGGTTGCCAATTGGCGGGCAGGTAATTAGAGTTCCGGTAATCAGAAGTATTGGACAGCGGCATATGCCTACTGAAAAAACAGAGGCCAATGGGGGCAACGACCTGCTTAAGAACTCTTCCCTTTATCGCGAGTTTCAGGCGGAACGGGAGGAGATTCTCAAGCACAAGTGGATCGAGTCTGAAAAGGCCGGTTACGATATCGGCTTCGAGCGGGCGTTGACCGATTGGATCATCAAGCATCGGGCTCGTTGGCGGAAAAGCCGCCAGAGTCATTCGAGCCAGAACCATTCTTGATTGCAGAGTTGAATGGCCTCGGCCTGCCTCCTTTAACGCAATCCTGCGAGGTTGCCAAGGAGATGAAACAGGACTTCTTTCCCTCGCCCCCGGAAACGGGCCGGCGTGTTCAACCGCCGCTTCTGGGCGGCCTGTTCGGTCCCGCCCGCCTGCCAGCGCCCACCCGTCGGGCTCTGCACTACGCCACCCATGGCTGAGCGCACCGTTATCATGAACGCGGCGGTGATTCATCGGGTTTTGTCCCGGATCGCCCACGAGATCGTCGAGCGCAACGAAGATACTCATTCGCTCGGCATTGTCGGAATCCAGCGGGGGGGCGTGCATCTGGCCGAACGCCTCGCCGGCCTGCTCAAGAACATCTGCGGCCACCCCGTTCCAGTCGGAACTGTGGATGTGGGCATGCATCGAGATGATCTGAACCAGCAGGCGGCGCCGCATATCCAGCCCACTGTCATCCCTTTCGACGTTAATGGCAAAACCGTCATCCTGGTGGACGATGTCCTCTTCAGTGGCCGGACGACGCGCGCCGCATTGGACGCCTTGAACGACTTTGGCCGGCCCCGCCGGATTCAGTTGGCCGTCCTCATCGATCGCGGGCACCGGGAGTTGCCCATCAAGGCCGATTTCGTCGGCAAGAATGTCCCCACCGCGCTCTCCGAACGCGTCAAGCTGCAGTTCAAAGAGGGCGGGGCGGAAGACATGGCCTACCTCGAAAAAGCCCAGTAGGCGGGGAAGTTCATGCAACGGACCGCACAGAACCCAAGCTGATGATAAACTGGAACCGTAAACATCTGCTCGACATTCAATCTCTCAGCGCCGAGGAGATTCTGCTCGTGCTCGATACGGCCCGCGCCTTCAAAGCCGTCGGCGAGCGCGCCATCAAAAAGGTCCCTGCTCTCCGTGGCAAAACCGTTGTCAATCTCTTCATCGAACCTTCCACGCGCACCCGAATCAGCTTTGAGCTGGCCGCGCTGCGCTTGACCGCGGACATCATCAATTTCACAACGGACGCTTCCTCTTTGAGAAAAGGGGAAACCCTCAAAGATACGGCCCGCAACCTCGAAGCGCTCAATGCGGACATCATCATCATTCGCCATCAGGCGGCGGGAGCGCCTCATTTTCTGGCCCGCTTCCTCAAGGGGAGTGTCGTTAACGCCGGGGATGGCGCGCATGAACATCCCACTCAGGCGTTGCTCGACACCTTCACCGTTCGGGAACACAAAGGGCGCGTCGATGGATTGAACGTCACTATCCTGGGCGATATCCTTTACAGCCGCGTCGCTCGCTCGAATATTTGGGCGCTTCTCAAGCTGGGCGCGAAAGTCACCTTGTGCGGCCCGTCCACGCTCGTTCCGCAGGTCTTTGAAAAAATGGGCTGTCGCGTCACTCACCGGGTCGAAGAAGCCGTGGAGGACGCGGATGTGATCAACCTGCTCCGCATTCAACACGAACGCCAGCGCAAGACGATGTTTCCGAGCATTGGCGAATACAGCAGCCTTTTTGGGCTCAACCGCGCCCGCCTGGCCCGGAGCAAGCCAGACGCGCTCATTATGCATCCAGGGCCGATCAATCGCGGTGTGGAAATCGACAGTGAAATCGCCGACAGCGCTCGCTCGGTCATTCTCGAACAGGTCACCAACGGGCTGGCCGTCCGAATGGCTGTCCTCTTCCTCATCAACGGCGGGAAAGGTCCGCAGGAAATCGGTGCCGTTTGAGCCGCGCTCCAACTTCCGCCCCTGATCCCCGCGGCTCCGGACTGGATGCCACCTGGCAATATACCAGCCAAAGAAGCGCCTTCCTCGCCAGCTTCTCGCGCTGAGTTTGTTTCTCTGTGATTCAGGAAGAGGCCGGAAACGTCGTTTCCGGCCTCTTTTCGTTGGGCGGCAGCGCCGGCCTCACTGGCCTCGCGCACATGGCGCTGGAGTGCGCTGGCAGAGCGCTGAGGACTGCTGCACTTCAAGACGCTTCGCGTTCACCGGAGCCGTTGGAGAATCCGCCAGGTTTGGGACTGCGCCAGTCCTCTGGCGCTTTGGCCGCAAGCACAGGCTGGACGGCGGACGAATCTTGCCATCCGCCTCAGCACGCTATGGAAAGAAAGCGGTAGAGGACTGGCAGAGCGCAGCATCGGCGCTTTGGCTCGGCTTCTGCAACGACCGACAAAGGGCAAGGCGGTGTCGCGCTTTGCTTGCCAGCAGTCCAAATTGAGCCACGTCGCAACACGATTCATGGAGAGGCCTTCGCGCAATGCCGCGCAAACGCCTCGTTTTCCGCCTTTAGCTCCAATCGCGCCTTGACCACGTCAAAGAATTCCTCGGCCACAATATAGCCCGGACAATTCGCCGCGCCGCAACGGCAGGGGTAATCTTCAAAATCCTCCAGGCCGTAGCCGTAATTGAACGTGATCTCCTCGCCAGCCCGGATGGGCCGCCGGGCGACA
>CAZCUL010000780.1:0-6526 GCA_964501475.1 uncultured Verrucomicrobiota bacterium
AGGAGACCGTCGTCGAGACCCGCGCGACGCTGTTCTTCCGCAACAGGGCCGATTCTGGGGACGATGTTGTGCGGGAGATCGAATTGTCAGTGTTGTCTCCGCCCGTTCTGCTGGCGGAGGTGCCCGGACCCGGAGGGCAAGCTTCGTTTACTCTGAACGGCGAGCCGGACAGCAGCTACATCATCCTGGCCACGACCAATTTGATCCACTGGAGTGTTATTTCCACCAACCTCTCGGGGTCTGACGGCCGATTCACCTTCTCCGATCCCGATGCCGTTCACTATCCGTTCCGCTTTTACCGCGGCCTCCTTCTCGAAGACTAAGACCCTTTCGTAACGCGTTTCATCCTCCGCTGGTTCCGGGACCCGTCAAGGTTTACGGACAGCAATGAGTCCGCGATCTGCACCGGCGGGTTTGTATTGAAAGTCAACGAAACCCGCGGCTGCGCAATACTGCCGCATTTCGGAAAGAGCGTAACATTTGCCCTCGGTTGAATGCATGAGCATGGCGGAATACTCCGCCACGGGCAGCGGGCCGGTTTTGTCTTCGTTGATAAAGGCTTCGTGGATGGCAAGCGCGCCGTCCGCCGGCAGAGCTTTGAACGATTTCCTTAAAAGCTCCGTCACCACCGGAACATCCCAGTCGTGGAGCACGTTTGAAAGAAGGTGCAGATCGAAGTTCTCCGGCAAGGGATCGTGAAGCATGTCTCCAGTCTGCACCCGGACGCGGTTCGCGAAACCGCGTTGCTCAACCGCCTCCCGGGCCAATTGGTCCACCGGCGCCTTCTCCAAAACCGTCGCTTCCAGTTCCGGGTTTCGCGCGGCAATGGCACAGGCATAAATGCCCGAGCCTCCGCCAATATCGAGCAGCCGGCGAAAGCGGCCCGTGGGCAAAGCCTCGGCCAGCACTTGTCCCAGGAAAACCCCGCGGCAGTCCATGGCTGCGGTAAACTCTTCAGCGAAGCGCCGATTGTTCATGGCTTCCGACCATTCTCTTTCGGTTTTCAGGCTCGCCCAGTTCGCGGGTCTGCCGGTGCGCAGAACCGTGACGAAATCCTGGCAGACAGGACGTGCTTTGACCGAAGCAAAATAAGCCCCGACAAACCAGGGCGAACCTTTGACCAGATGTTCCGCTGCGAGTTTTGTGACGCGAAAGAGTCCGTCCCGCTGCTCGACCAATCCCATAGCCGTGAACAAGGTCAACATCACGTCAGCAGGACGCTCCCTGATATTGAACCCGCGGCAGATGCCTGAAAGATCGACCGGATGCTCAGCAAGCCAGGTGAAGAAATCGAAGACGACCACAGCGGCTGCGAGCAGGTCGGCCGCGTAAAGGCCGTCGCGATACCGGTAGAGATTCGTCGGGTCGGTCTCGGGAGGAATGGTTAAGTCATGCGAAGTCATGCCGGTCACTGAATCGCTGGAGCGAGACGCCTGTTCCCGTTGGGGTTCGTTGACTCGCTTGTGAAGCCGCGTTTATGGCTGTTTCAGCTTTTCCTTTGCCTCGTCCGGGACGGAAACCTTGGTTTCGCCAACGGTTTTGATATCGACGGTGGCGGTGCGTTTGACCTCCATCTGGCGCTCGTCGTCGCCGACGGTCAGCATGGCCTCAAGGCGGAACTGATACTTGGTGAGCAAATCGTCTTTGATCCAAAACTTCGCCCATCCTTTGGCTGACCCGACTTCTTTAACGTTGCGCCGGTAACGGGCGACCAATTCCCTGACCGCTTCTTCGTTCAAATCTCCGGCATACAAATCTTCCGGCTCCTTTTTCAGGGCTTTCACCTTGCGCGCCAGGTCCTCGGCTTCGGCCGGAGGTGGTTTAAACGTATTCAAGCGCTGACGGATCCAGGCTCGGTCGCCTTCCAATTCATCTCCGCTGTGCCATTGGTTGTCCAATTTGATGGCGCTTTTGTCGCCCTTGAACGCCGCCTCGATGGTGTTGTCGCCCAGCTTGACGCTGAAGAAGGTGAACCCATCTTTCTCGCTCTCACCATGGATCGGCACCTCGCGGGTGGTGCCGCCGCCTTCCGAGCGAATCACCGCCGTCCAACTATAATTTGACGCGGCCTCCAGCTTCTTTGCCGCAGCGGCAACCTTGCTCGCCAATTCGGAATCTGCCGCCCACAAGCCCACTACGGCCAGTTGGCTCAAGAGGAAATAGAGCGTTCTCATGGCATCTGATTCGATTGAAAGAGATGGTGTGGCATCCCGGAACGGATTATCCAGCAGAAAACGCGTCTTCCGGAAAAAGATTTGCAGAGATGTGTCCCGTGCCCCGAATGCCCCCGGTCCACGCCGCTTGCGCAAAAGGCATCTGAGGATTACTTTCCCGGGCGTTTCCCACACCCCTTCCACCGGTAGGAATTCGATATCCAGAATCTATGTCCGCATCCGAAATCGAGCCGGAGAATCCGCCCTTGGCTTATTGCCAGAGGGTGGCGCGCCGCGATCTCGTCTTTCTGTGGCTTTACTGGGCCGCCTTTCCGGGCGCCCTCGTTTTTGTTCTCACTCCGTTTCCCTTGAGCCGCATCGGCGGGATTCTTCTGCTGTTTGCCTTGACCAATGTCATGGCGAAACTGAACGGCCTGCGAAGGAGAACAAAACAAGCCCGGGCCGTCCGGGACGGCGCTCTGCTTGTCATCGCTCACCGGATCGAATCGCAACGCTCGGCCTTTTACAACCTGCCCTTTCTTGTCGGGGCCAACCTGGTTTTCATGGGCCTGCCCATGACGGAGAATCCCGTGACCGAAGCCTGGTATGACTGCCTCTTTTTGGCGGTCAGCGTAATGCTCATGGCTGCCTGCTATATGTTCAATCAGGCAGTCGTGCGGCGCGAACTCCTGCCTCTGTTTGATCTGGTGGAAAGAATGCAACCGGCACCGGAACAAGCCGATTGACGAACGGCGAGTCAAAGTGCGCCCGACTCACGGATGACCTCCGCCAGGACTTCCAAGGTTTGCGTCAACTGCCTTTCCGTAATGATCAGGGGCGGCGTCAGCCCAATGACGTTGCCATGTTCGCCTTCGGGCAGGAGGATGTATCCCCGCCGAAGCATTTCCTTGATGATCTCAAATGTGGCACGGGTTGCAGGGGCGCCATCAGCCATCAGCAATTCGATGCCGCCCATCAACCCGACATTCCGGGCCAGAAGCGTCAGACCGGGCGGCGCGTCTGAAAGTGTGGAAAGAGCAGTTGCGAAAACTTTCCCGAGCCGATTGGCGCGTGTGACCAGCTTTTGGGAACGGATTTCAGCGATCTGGGCCAGCGCCATTTCACAGCCCACCGGGTTCCCGAGAAACGTGCTGGTATGAAGCGCCTCGCCGCTGGAAGGCGGCCAGGCAGCGTCCATGAGATCGGCGCGACCGACGCAGGCCGAAAGCGGGAAGCCCCCGGTCAATGCCTTGCCCAGGCAGATCAGGTCTGGCGCGGTGCGGCTGTGTTCACAGGCAAACCAGGCGCCCGTGCGACCAAAGCCGGTGTAAACCTCGTCCAATATCAACAATGCCCGGTATTCATCGCAGATCCCCCGCAGTAACCGCAGGAAACCCACGGGCGGGATGTTGATCCCGCCGCGGCCTTGAATCGGTTCGACCAGCACGGCGCCTGTTTTTCCGGCCCGAAGACATTGGCGGAGTTGCTTCGATACTCCGGCCAGGTCTGCCTCGACTTTGGGAAAGGGGATAAATGACGCGAACTCGCGAAGTTGAGACCGAAACGGTGCGCGAAAGTACTCCCGGTGAGTGGGACTCAAAGCGCCATAGCCCAGTCCGTGATAAGCGCCGTGGAACGCGACGACGCCTGGCTTGCCCGTGGCGAGCAACGCGGTTTTGAGGGCGGCCTCGACCGCTTCGAAACCTGAATTGCCAAAAATGGTCTTGCCTGTATGGGCGCGCCCATGGACTTGGAATCGGCTCCATCGTTCGAAAGTAAGCGCGCTCAGTTCCCTTGCCAGCCGGGCCTTGCTGGCGTGCGGGTGAACGTCGCCCATGGCGTGCAGCAGCCGCGCCATTTGCCGCCGGCCTGCCCGGACCACCTGAGGATTGGCGTGGCCGGCGGCGGCCACACCAAAGGCGGCGGTCAAATCAAGGTATCTCTTCCCTTCGGCATCCCAAACATGCATCCCCCGGGCACGGTTCCAGACGACCGGCCAGCCCTGGTCGGCTTCAAGAAATGTGACGTTTCGCGATTCGTAGCGGCGAAGCAGGTCGAGAACTTGTTGGGAGCGCATCGGGCGGGCTCAGAAATAAGGCTTGCTTTTGGGCGCGTCGATTTGAATTTTAGAGACATGTTCCCGGCACGAATTTTCAGCAGAAGGACTGCATCCTCCGTGCGTCCCTTTTCGGGAGTCATATCAGCAATGCCCCGGTAAACGCTGGTCTGAAGCTTGCTACGGTCCGGGGCGAGAGTTTGGCGATGTTGAATTGGTCAAAAAGAACAAGTGCAATAGCCTGTCTGGGACTGTCCCTGGCTTCTTTTTGCTCGGCTGAGCAATTCCGGCCGGAAGACATTTATGCCAAAGTTCTGCCTTCGCTCATGACTCTCGAAGTCGAGAATCACGAGGGAAAGAAATTTGTCGGCTCGGCGTTTCTGGCTTTCGAAGAGGGAATCGCTGTCACAGCGTGGCATGTCATCCATGATGCCCGGAGTGTTTCAGCGAAATTTGCCGACGGCTCGCGCACAAAGGTCATTGGTTACCTCGATAAGGACGAGAAGCATGACCTCGCTTTGATTCGGGTCGAGGCTGGGGCACGCCCCTTGGTCCAGGTCGAGGCGGGCACGCCGCGAGTTGGCTCGCGGGCCTACGCTCTGGGCGCGCCCAAAGGGTTCGATTTCAGCATTGCCGATGGCTTGATCAGCCAAATCCAGCGTGTGGATGGTTTTCAACAATACCAGATTTCCTGCCCGATTTCCGCCGGGAACAGCGGCGGGCCGATCGTGAATGAAGCCGGCAAAGTAGTGGGAGTCACCTCCTGGACAAAAACCGACGCGCAGAACCTCAATTTCGCGGTGCCTGCCGTGTATCTCGAAAAGCTCGACTTGTCCGCGACACTGACCCCCTGGTCGAAAAGTTTTCAGGTGACCCGAGTGAAACGCGGGAGCCGCGACCGGCCGGACGTCTCCGAAGGCGTCGATGGCAAAGAGGGGCTGGCCAGGCTGCAAAAGTATCTTCAAAACTCCGCCGGCAAGGACGTGACCATCGTGGTTCAGGCGGAGGGGAGCGAGGAAAAGTTTTCGTTCACGGTCCCTCCTAATCCCCTTGAATAAGGCCGCCCGGGGCAGGGCAAGCCTGCGTAGCGCCGGCTGCCGAGCCTCTGTTGCGCAGGTTACCGAATCTGCGCGCTGCGAAGCATCCTGACGCCGGACTCCCCAGCGCCTTTCGCATTGGCGAGGGCTGCGGCTGGCGACAGCCGCGGTCCGATGAAATCGCGCGCTTCGAACATCGATGGCGGTGTCCGCTGCAGGCAAGATGCGCAAGGTGCGCTCTCCCGACATTCTTCGCGTGACTTTGCCTCTGCTTCATGGCAATGGTGGCCGCCGATGAAAACATTTGCTTCCGCCTTTTTGATGAGTCTGCTCGTTTGCTGTGGAGCGGGCTGCGAGAAATCCGAGAAGATTGTTGATTTGACGAAGCAGGAAACGCCTGCCGCCGCTCAGACCAATGCGGCTGAGGCGCCTGCAGAATCAACAAACCTGGTTGCGGTGATCCATACCAGCGAAGGCGACATGGTGGCTGAGTTCTGGCCGGAAGTGGCGCCGAAGACGGTGGAGAACTTCAAGAAGCTCGCCAAGGAAGGCTTTTATAGCGGCACTGCTTTTCACCGCATTATCAAAGGCTTTATGATTCAGGGCGGGGATCCGCTCACGAAGGATCCGAACAACGCGCCGATGTATGGCACCGGCGGACCGGGCTACACGGTCCCGGCCGAGTTCAGCGACCGCAAGCATGTCAAAGGCGTGCTCTCGATGGCGCGCGGGCCCGACCCGAACTCGGCGGGCAGCCAGTTCTTCGTCTGTCTGGCCCCGGCGCAAAGCCTGGACAACAGCTACACCGCCTTCGGCAAATTGATCAAGGGCGAGGACGTGTTGGAAAAAATTGGGGATACGCCCGTGGCGCCAAACCCGCGCATGCCCGGCGAAGTGAGCGTGCCGTTGAAGCGGATCGAGATCAAGAACATCGAGATCGTTCCGGCCAACTCGGTTCAATAACTATTCCTATGCCTGCATCCACTCCTGAAACTGCCATCATTAAAACCACCGAAGGTGAAATGGCCGTCGAGTTCTGGCCAGACGTTGCGCCCCAAACCGTCGAGAATTTCAAGAAGCTCTCCCGGGAGGGTTTTTACAACGGCACGGCCTTCCACCGAATCGTTAAGGGATTCATGATCCAAGGCGGCGATCCTTTGACCAAGGACGCCTCGGCGGAAAGCCGCTGGGGAACAGGCGGCCCGGGCTACCAGATCAAAGCCGAATTCAACGACCGCAAGCACACCCGGGGCGTCCTCTCGATGGCGCGATCCTCGCAT
>CAZCUL010000781.1:0-4339 GCA_964501475.1 uncultured Verrucomicrobiota bacterium
CTCTGAGGAAGACGGGATCAAACCGGGAGTGGAAGGGAGCACTTTTTCACAGACGCAGGTGCTGCCACAACTGCGCTGGCGATAAACGAAGATTGACAAAGAAGGGGCCGAACTCGGCGTAACGCGCGCTCACTTCATCAAACCGCATTTCGTAAACAATATCGCGCAAGGCATCGGTCTGATGCGCCATCAGAGTGACGCCCCATTCCCAATCGTCCAACCCTGTGGAGGCGGTGATAAGCTGTGAGACGCGTCCGGCGTATTTTCGCCCCACCCGGGCATGGCCCCCCATCAACTTCTTCCGAGCCGGAAAATCCAGAAGATACCAATTATCGGCGCCTTGCCGGCGCTTGCTCATCGGGTAGAAGCCCATCACTTCCCAATCCGGCATTTCGGGGTAAAGCCGGAAATGTTCGTAATCCGCCCGGCGCCTGGCCAGTTCGGCCAGACGCTTCTGAAAGGCTTCGCTGTCGGGGGCCAGCTTCTCCTGCTCGATGAGAAAGCGGCGGTCGTCCTCTTCGGTGCTGGCGTATTCGGAGAGTTCAGTGATGCTGAAATAAGTGTACACCTGTTCCAGCGTTCCAGGCGGAAAACAGCCTTCCAAATCGCGGTGGATTTGGGACGCCTGGCCGAGCTCGGCGGCAAAGCCAACCAATCCAAGATCGGCCTTTCCACCGACCGTGGCATAAGTCATCAGCCGCGGATGGGACGCCGCGGAATTGGCCGCGCACACCGCCTCGAGGCGTTGCCGTATTCTGGCGGATTCGCCTTCGGCCATGCCCGCCCAGCGGACGCGGTCGATTCGGTAGAAAAGGTGCAATACATGAACTCCCCGGTTCAGCTTTACTGTGGGCAGATCGGTCATATTCGAACGAAAAGGGGTCAATCGATTTCCAACGCCCGCTCAATGAAATGGGGTAAATGAACCAGGATGGCGGAGTCGCTTACCACCAGGCTGGCGCCGGCATTGTTCCCGGCTTCGTGCAAAGCGGCGTTCTCTCCCGGGGCGACGGCGATGACGGGAATGTGCGACGTCTGTGAGTCGCCTCTGAGCCGGCTGATCGCTTCGGCCGCCTGTTCCCGGCGCGGTTCAAGATCGGCAATCACCAGCAATGGCTTCTCCCGCGCCGCCTGCTCGACCAGGCTGGCTGGATCGCTCAACGATTGCACCCGGTATCCGGAATCCTGAAGGCGGTTTATCAACTGCCCGCAAGGAAGCAATCTTTCATAAAGGAGAAGCACCAACGGCTGACTCATGCCCGGAAGCTTGGTAGAGCGTTTTGGAAAATGCAAAACGTTTCAGCAAGCGTGGGGGAACCCGGCGAGGTCGCTACTCCGCCAATAAAACGGAAACGAGCCGGGCTGTCCATGGAGTCACTCTTGAATGCTTCGAACGCCTTCAATCTCTACTGTAGCAGACGACGTCAGGAGACTCTGACATTGGTTTCGCATCACAGCGCGGGCGAACACGGACAAAGAATGAGTCTCGTCACCTCGCCTCCTGCAAAATGGAAAATGGAAATGCCCGGCCGACGGCGAGGGCCGCATGCCCCGCTGCTTACGGCTGCGCCGCGGCTCTCTCTCTGACCCGGGCAATTCTCTCCTGGGCCGAGGCCAAAACTTGGGGATCGCGGATCTCATCCAGTATTTCTGCCGCGTACTTCACGTTGCCCCGCTCCTCCAGCCAATCGGCCAGTTGAACGCGGAATGTGTCCGCAGCGCCCGGGGCGGGAGCGTGGGCCATCAGCAAATCGTAGTTCTTCAGGACATGGTTCGTTTCGTAGGTATCGAAGAAAACCCGGCGAGACGTTTCCAACAGCTCAAGGGCGCGCTCCCGCGACCCAGGTGTGGTATCCGCCACATCCAGATTCGGCCAGAAGTACGCTTCGCAAATGCGCGCGGCGAGCCAGATATCCACCGAGCCCGAGTGCGCGTGACCGCAGGCTTCCCGCGCCATTTTCAAGCCCATGCGCCGCCGCGAAATGTTCGTCTCCGCCAGGAGTCGGTCCGCCGTGGCAAGCTGTTGGCCAATGAGCCGATACAAAGCCTCATAGGATTGCACCCGGGCCACCTGCTCCCGAACAGAACGAATGTAGGCGTCCTCCTGATTGGAAAGTTCTTCTCCTTTTTGAGCCGCTTCCACGCGGGCCAGTTCCCAGGTGCGCTCCAGTTCCTGCAGTTCACCTTCAAAAGAGGCGCGCCTTTGTTTTTGTGCCGCGCGCTCGGCCTCAAGTTGCGCCTCCATCCGGGAAAGTTCCTCGCGCTTTGCCGCCCAGGCAGCGTCCCGGGCAGCGCGTTCCTGTTGCCGTGCCGTGATCTCGCTGGCATCCGCAGGGACGCGACTCTCGGCCTCCTGCAATCGGGCTCGCGCTTCGCCAGCCTCCTGCTTGGCATTCGCCACTTCGACGCGCAACTCTTCGATTTCGATTTGCAGGGGCGTTTGTTCCTCGTCCGCGCCGCGCCATGACGCCCGTAGCGCCCTCGTGCGCTGTTCCAAAACGTTTGCGTTGCTTCGCAGCGTCGCCACCTGGTTCGGCAAGTCCAGGTCAATGCCTGGAGCGAATTCTTTTTGTCCCGTTCTCTTGGCCAGATACCTGTAGATTTGCGATCTCGTATCTGCGGGAGAGCCGGACTCCCCTGTGGGGTCCTCTCTGTGACATCCGGAAAGAATTGCGATGGCGCAAACGAGGGCGCCAAACAACCGCCGATGGCCTGCTTGCAGCGTCATGTCGGAATGCTACACCCTGCCGACCGATTCGGCACGAATGCCTATTGCCGATCTGCTAATCTGCTGTGTTGGAAAAACTTCATCGATCAGGTCATTAAGTGAGGCGAAACAGGCGTGAATGACATGGATGACAGAACGCAAATCATTGGAGTCTTGACAGTCTGACCGTGAACAGTCAATAAACGGTCACAATTCACATTCGAGGCGTTGCGGCACGATGCCGTATTCCCAGAGAACGTTAACCGACAAGCCTTTGCGCAAATGACCTCACGACTATTCATGAAAACCGCATTGAGAACTGCACAGACCCTCTTTCTCCTGTCGGCCATAATCGCCGCGCCGGTTCATGGAGCCGACATCTTGGTCCCAAGCGGGTCCACCTGGAGTTACCTGGACAACGGCACGGATCAGGGGACGGCCTGGCGGGTTTCGGAGTTTGATGACGCCGCGTGGGACTCCGGCCCGGCTCAACTCGGTTATGGAGATGGGGACGAAACCACGGTGGTGAGTTACGGGCTCGACTCGAACAACAAGTACGTCACGACCTACCTTCGCCAGGTCTTTAACGTGGCGGACCCCTCGGCCTATGTAACCCTCCAACTGGAGGTGTTGCGAGACGACGGTGTGGTGGTTTACCTGAATAACGCCGAGGTCTTCCGCGACAACATGCCCGGCGGAACCATCCAGTATGACACGTTCGCTTCGAGTGCTGTGGGCGGCAGCGCGGAATCTACCTTTCTCAAGGGGAGCATTGACCCTGCAAACCTGCTGGCCGGAGCGAACGTGCTGGCCGTTGAAATTCATCAAGCCAACGGAACCAGCTCGGACATCAGCTTTGATTTGCAGCTCACGGCCAGCGATGTCATCGAGCCAAGCCGGGGGCCTTATCTGCAACAAGGGACTCCCGACTCGGCCATCATTCGCTGGCGCACGCCTGTGGCTTCGGACAGTTGGGTGCGTTACGGGACCGACCCGGGCGACCTCTCTTTGAGCGCCACAGATCCGACGCAGACGACCGAGCATCTGGTGCAGATCGCCGGACTGGCAGCGAACACCCGCTACTTTTATGAACTGGGCGGTTCCAGCGGGTGGTTCGGGGCCGATCCGGAGAATTTCTTCATTACAGCGCCCCCGGTTGGGACCGCCTTGCCCACTCGGGTTTGGGTGATTGGCGACTCGGGCACCGCCGATTCGAACGCGGCTGCGGTCCGGGACGCCTATCTTGACTTTGCCGGCACCCGCGAAACCGACATCTGGTTGATGCTGGGGGATAACGCCTACGACTCGGGAACAGATGCGGAATTTCAAACCGCGGTTTTCGACATGTATCCGATGCTCTTGAGGAATACCTTTGTCTGGCCGACACGCGGCAATCACGAAAGCGATCTCAGTGGCAGCGGCTCCACCTATTACGAAATCTTTTCCCTGCCGGCCAACGGCGAGGCTGGCGGAGTGGCCTCCGGCACCGAACACTATTATTCGTTCGATTACGCCAATATCCATTTCGTCTGCCTGGATTCGCAAGGCAGCAGCCGCTCTGCTTCGAGCCCCATGGCCGTCTGGCTTCAGAACGACCTGGCCGCGACCGCTCAGGACTGGATCATTGCCTTC
>CAZCUL010000782.1:0-8926 GCA_964501475.1 uncultured Verrucomicrobiota bacterium
CCGCCCTCGCCGATCTTTTCCAGCAACTTGTAGCGGCCGATCCGGTCGCCGGGCTTTTCGCTCACTTCGCCCATGAGCAAGCTCGAGTAGGCTTCTCCGCTCAGGCCGGCAGGCGGCTCTTCCAGAAAATCGCCCGCGTTCTCCGCGGCGCGGAGCAACGCTTCGACACGGCGGCGCAGCGCACTGTCCGTTCCGCAAGCGTCATCGAGATAAGCCGCGCGGGACGCAGGCGTGTCGCGCTGGAGCGCCTCCGCAAACACCGTTTGTTCGAGAGAGGCGGGTTTCATGGGGATCGGTTCACCACCCATACATGCGCTATTTGACCGGCAAAGGGCTCATGAGACACGAAAAGAATCGTCCGCGCCGCTGGCGGCCGTTCATCGCTTGCTTCAAGAAGGCGATTGGGCGGGCGCAGGCTCGCGCCGAACTTCAGCAGATGCTGCCTAACGAGGCGAAGCAACACCCAAGGCGAGGCAACACCTACGCCGCGGCGAATGTCTTCACCCGGCGATTCCCTTCCGTAACTTCCTCGCGCGTCATTCGTAAGGTCGCGATTTCAGACCGGCCCCGGGCATTGCGATACTCCTGCCCGGCCGCGAGGGTGAACCATTTGTAGGATTCAACACGGCACTCCGCGGGGTCCATTTCGGTGCCCTGGATGCAGGCCCGCTCGTAGCGGTCGCCAAGATTGAATTGCGCGCCCGCATCGCCACCGGCGGCCGCGCGCCGCATCCATATCACAGCCATCGAGTCGCTCTTCGGCGTGCCATGTCCGCGCGCGTACATCTGGCCAAGATTGAATTGGGCAAGGCGATGGTTCTGGTCCGCCGCCTTCAGATACCACTCCAGCGCTTGCGCGTAGCCCTGCGGCGCGGGACCAGCGGCCAAAAAGAATGCCAGGGCGAATTGGGCCTCGGGATTGCCGGCGTGGGCAGCGGTTCGAGTGCATTCCGGCGTGGAATGCGTCGGGTCTTCAGGAGTGTTCAACATTCACTGACAGTCGCGTCATTCCGCAGGATCACAAGGTTAAAAGCGGGCTCGAACCGGCCTATCGCCAGGATCGCCGAAAATACTTTGAAGAATCAGTTGCTATCCCACCGAAAGCAGCGATGATGCGTCTGGTTCGTTAGATAGCTTGTCCGTTTCAAGTCTGGTAAATCTTCAGGTGAACTCGGTTCGGTGATGATTCGAAACCCGACGGTCGGGAACAGTCTGGAAGCAAAGGTTCATCTACAGAACATCACAAAACATGAGTAACAGTAAATTGTTTGTTGGAAATCTTTCCTTCAACACCACCGAAAACGATCTTCAGGACGCGTTTGCCGCACATGGCACCGTGCTTGAAACCAACCTCATGATGGACCGCGACAGCGGCCGTCCGCGAGGCTTCGGTTTCGTCACCATGAGCACGCCCCAAGAGGCGGAGGCAGCCATGAACGCGCTCAACGGCAAGGACCTGGACGGTCGCGCCCTGACGGTTAACGTGGCCAAACCGCGCGAAGAGCGCAGTGGCGGCGGCGGTGGTGGCGGTCGTCGCGAATACAGCGGCGGACGCAATCGCTACTAACCGGAAAGCGATTTCAGGAGCGAGGTGTGGTGCGAGCCCGCCTCGCTCTTTTCTTTTCTCTCGCTGCGCCCTCAAAGTCTGCGGGGCGTCGTCCGGTGTTGAGCAGACCTTTCACAAAGGCAGAATGAATCAAACAAACGAAAAACACATTGAAATCGAAGGCGTGGTCGCCGTGGTGCTTCCAGGGACAATGTTCCGCGTCGAGTTGCCAAATAAACACATGGTCCTGGCGACCATCTGCGGCAAGATGCGGAAGCGCTGGGTTCGGATCACCGTCGGCGACCGCGTGAAGATGGAAATGTCGCCCTACGACTTGAACAAGGCGCGCATCACCTGGCGGCTTCGTTAAGGCCTGTCCCGAAGCGCCATCTCTGAAACTTCGCCGGTAACCTTGCGGAAAATTGGCCATTTTTCGACAAAGGTCTTCGACAAAGTTCGGGTGATGCCGTTCTGGGACAAGCCCTCGTTAAGGCCCCGGCCAGGGTTTGGAAGGGCTTCGCTTTCCACAACAGTAGTCCGAACAAGCAGATGTTCGCGCGCGACGGCGGGCATCTGAAAGTCGTGCGACCATCACGGGTCATCTGGCGACCTTCGATACGATTATCCACGAGTTCGGGCACTCCTTCGGCATCGGCTATGAACTTTACACGCTTTTGCCAACGAGCCCTCCCATCAATCGAGGGATGACCGTGATGTCCACGTCGGGATGGGGCAGCGCCGGAGCGACTCTGGTCTTCACGGCGGATTGGCCGCCCGCACGACTCCATTTCGATCCATTTCACAAGCTGCGGTTAGGATGATCGGAGCCGCGCATCGTCTCGCTCCGCCACAGGAAGCCGCTTCGTCCTCCCGGTTGCCACTTCACGCCGTGCCGATGCCCCAGTCATTCTTTACGATCCGCTGCGAGGAACCGGGAGTATTTTATTCTCGAATATCGCTCCCGGCTTCAATCCGCAGCCAACTACGACAGCAATTTTGCCGTCGATCAGCAGGTGGATCGCGAAGGGCTGGTCATCTGGCAGGTGGCGATCCAGGCGGACTACTCCCCGTTTGGCAATTGGAGTCCCGACCGACCCGGCGCTGAATCCTCCCGCCCAGTATTCGTCCTCGATCCTCTGCCGCTGTCCGCCCGATCTCAACGTCACCGCGAACCGGCCTTGGATCGGCGGTCTGCTAACCCCCCATTGAAGTGGTTTGACGGCAGCCTGACCTCGACGCGCATCCGCGTCCTTCCCTTTTCCACCGGCGCGACCAGTATCACCGTCGAGATCCTCGCTCCATACGAAAGCTGGGTCGATTTCACTTATCTCGGCCAGCCATTCTTGCCGGAAACAGGCGGCTTCGACACACTACAATTCTTTTGCCGAAGGCATTGCCAGTGTCGGCTACGGCAGCCGGATGCGCATCAAGGCGGGCCAGACGGATGCGACCGTTACGAACCTGGACAAACCGATGACCATCGAAGCCTTCGGCGGCGCCGTAACTATCGGACGATTTCCATGAAGACGAAATGCGTGCTGGTGATCCAACCCTTGCCAGTTATACTGCTCCGTCGATGGACGACGCGACCTGCATCCTCGACGCCATTGAGCAAGGTCACTCCCAGGCCACCAACGATTTGCTGCCGATTGTGTACGGTGAGTTGCGCAAGATTGCCGCGCAAAAAATGGCGAACGAGGCGCCGGGCCACACGTTGCAGCCCACCGCCCTCGTCCATGAAGCGTGGCTGCGCCTGGTCTCTGCGGAAAAGCAAACGTGGCAAAATCGCGCGCACTTCTTTGGCGCGGCCGCCGAGGCCATGCGGCGAATTCTGGTGGAGTCCGCGCGACGCAAGAAGCGGCTCAAACGCGGCGGGCAGTTGGTGCGGGTGGATGTGGACGCGGTCGAGTTGCCGCTGACCCTGCCGGATGACGAGTTGCTCGCGCTGGATGAAGCGCTGGACGGGCTGGCGGCTGTCGATGCGCGTGCCGCTCAAGTGGTGAAGCTCTGTTTCTTTGTGGGGCTGACGCAAGAACAAGCGGCGAAAGAACTCGGTGTCTCGCTCAGCACGGCGCACCGGCTTTGGGGATTCGCGCGCGCCTGGCTTTTTCGAGAGGTCCAGAAGACGAAGGCAACGCCGTAACCGCAGTAAGTTTTTTGAGGGAATTCAATCCTCGACGTCGCATAAGTAGAGGAAGGCGAGCGCCTTTCCAGATACAACATGGCCAACGCAGACCGACTCATAGAAGTTTTCGCCCAGGCCAAAATCTGGCCTGCCGGCGCGGAGCGCCAACGG
Organism: uncultured Verrucomicrobiota bacterium; assembly: GCA_964501475.1. Lineage (GTDB taxonomy): Bacteria > Verrucomicrobiota > Verrucomicrobiia > Limisphaerales > CAZCUL01 > CAZCUL01. The sequence goes on from CAZCUL010000782.1 coordinate 3,843, forward strand.
TTTCTCGCTGAGGCGTGCGGGGACGACTCGGAACTGAGAGAGCAGGTTCTCACTCTGCTGGAAGCCGACGAGCGCGCGCGCGACTTTCTCAAAAACACGATCTCATCTCCAACTGTTGTCCCGGTCACAGAAAAGCCCGGCGAGAGGATTGATCGCTACAAGCTCCTTGAAAAGGTCGGCGAGGGTGGCTGCGGCGTGGTCTATGTGGCTGAACAAAGCGAGCCAGTGCGGCGGCGCGTCGCGCTCAAGATAATCAAGCTGGGTATGGACACGAGGGCGGTGATCGCCCGATTTGAGGCCGAACGACAGGCGCTGGCGCTGATGGACCATCCGAATATCGCCAAGGTGTATGACGGCGGGGCGACGGAGACAGGGCGGCCTTACTTCGTCATGGAGTTGGTGCGCGGCATCAAGATAACGGATTACTGCGACCAGAACAATCTTTCTACTGGCGAGCGGCTGAACCTCTTCATCCAGGTCTGCCACGCCGTCCAACACGCCCATCACAAAGGCATCATTCACCGCGACCTCAAGCCGTCGAACGTCCTCGTAACCCTGCACGATGGCGTGCCGGTGCCCAAGGTGATCGACTTCGGCATCGCCAAAGCCACCGAGGGCCGCCTGACCGACAAGACGGTTTATACCGAGTTGCACCAGTTCATCGGCACGCCGGCGTACATGAGCCCGTAGCAGGCGGAGATGAGCGGCTTGGACATCGACACGCGCGCCGACATCTACAGCCTGGGTGTGCTGCTCTACGAATTGCTCACCGGCCAAACGCCGTTCAGCTCTGAAGAATTGCTGCGCGCCGGCTTCGATGAAATGCTCCGCACCATCCGGGAAAAGGAACCGGTGCGGCCCAGCACACGCTTGAGCACGATGCTGGAGGGCGAGCTCACCGCCACGGCAAAGCGGCATGGGGCGGACGCGCCTAAACTCATTCATCTCATTCGTGGCGACCTGGACTGGATTGTGATGAAGGCGTTGGAGAAGGACCGCACGCGCCGTTACGAGACCGCCAACGATCTGGCCCGCGACGTGGAGCGCAACCAGCACGATGAGCCTGTGACCGCTCGTCCCCCGAGCGCGGCCTACCGTTTCCAAAAATTGATTCGGCGGAACAAACTCGCCTTCGCCGCGGGAACAGCCGTCGCGTCGGCGCTGGTGCTTGGCCTGGTGGGGAGCACCTGGCAAGCAGTGCGAGCCGGCAGGGCAGAGCAAGCGGCAACGCTGGAGCGCAACCGCGCCGAACAGCAAACTCAAATCGCCGCCCAAGAGGCTGCTCGCGCCACTGCGGCAGCGACCCGCGCCAGTTCGGAAGCCAATGCCGCCCGGCGCTACGCCTACGCCGCTGAAATCAACGTCGCGCTTCAGGCCCTCGCCGAAAACAACCTGAGCCGCGCCCGCGAACTGCTCGACCGCCAGAATCCCAAAGCGGGCGAGGAAGACCTGCGCGGTTTCGAGTGGCGTTATCTCTGGCAGCTTTGCCAAGGCGATGAATTGGCCACATTTCACGACGAAGGCGCGACCGCCGCGGCTTTTTCTCCAGACGGGAAGCTGTTCGCCTACGCCGGCGAAAAAATCATCGTGCGCGAAGCAGGCTCGCGAAACATCGTTGCCACTCTGGATAGTCCCGCCTCAACTTTATCCTTCGCACCGGGCGCCAAGCTGTTGGCTGCCGGCCACGGCTCTAGTGTGAAGCTTTGGGACACGGACACGTGGGACGAAGTGCGGTCACTGCCGGACACCCTGCACCCATGCCTGTTCTCTCCGGATGGCCGCTGGCTACTGACCGGCGTGGCTGAAGGGTTCCGAGTTTGGGACACCCAAACGTGGCAGCCGATGGGCGTCTGTACCGGCGTGCCGCGGGTGCGCTGGCAAACGCGGAATGCGGTTGCGTTTTCCCCCGACAGCCAGTTCCTGGTCACGATCGCTGGGGAAGGCGCCCACGGTGACATCGGCGACCATTTTCGTGTGTGGCTACTGCCAGGCCTGGAGAAACTTTCGTCTCTTCGGTTGAACCGCGAAGCAAACAGTTCGCGGGCGTTCTCACCACCCGGTTCGCTCGCGTTTTCGGCGGGTGGAAAATTCGTCGTGGCGGGCCTGTGGGACGGCCAGATTGCCGTTTGGGATTTCGCGACGAGAAAAGTCGTGGCGACGCGGAAAGAACACACCGGCTGGATTACTGCGGTCGCCGTCGAGCCCGACGGCAAGAGGTTCGCCACCTCAAGTTCGGATCGGACGGTCAATCTGTGGGACGCGCTTACCTTTGAACATCTCGGGAGGCTGCGCGGACATGTCGACGAAGTTTGGGCCGCCGCATTCTCCCCGGATGGCCGCGCCGTGGTATCCGGCAGCGCCGATGGCACGACGAAGCTTTGGAGCGCCGAGTTGCGGCGCAAGGAGACAGTGCTGGATGGCTTCGGGGTTGTCATGGGATTCATCGGCGCCGGACAGAGCCTGATCGCTGGGATGACCAACGGTGTCTGCGCGTGGACGCCGGAGAGCGGCGCGCGCAAGGACTTTCTGATCCCGACGAACCCGCCCTTGGTTCCCGGCACGCAACCGTACGGCGTCAAGCCGGATGAACCGCTCTTTGCGCTGGGCCGCAGCGACGGCACCGTTGAACTCTGGCATCTGGTGACCGGCGCGAAGGTGACCGCATGGCCGGCCCACAGCCATGGTGTCGGCGCGGTGGCTTTTTCTTCCGACGGCAAACGCCTTGCCACCGGCAGCACCGAAGGCAGTCTAAAAATCTGGGATTTCGCCACGCGGCGCGAAGTGGCGCGGTTCCAGCCAGTGGGCCGTAAGCTTCTTTGTCTGGCGTTCTCACGGGACGGGAAAACCCTGGCTGCCTGCGGCCAAAGCAGTCGCGTTTGGCTGTGGGACGTGGCCACCGGCCGCGAGATTCTGCAACTTCCCGGGCACGGCACTCTCGTGGCCTCGGTGGCATTTTCTCCGGACGGCAAGCTGCTGGCGACGGCGTCGCTTGGCAACGACGCCCGCGTGTGGGACTTGCCTTCCGGCAAGCTGCGCGCGACCCTCAGAGGGCACGTTCAAGGCGTCATTGCCGTGGCATTTTCCCCGGACGGCAAGACCCTCGCCACCGGCAGCCACGATCGCAAAGTGAAACTGTGGGACATAGCCACGCATCAGGAACTAGCGACATTTCCATTGGGCGGTTTATTCCCGACGCTCGGCTTTTCCCCGGATGGACGGATGCTCGCGGTTGGGAATGTGTTCGAGTCCCGCATTCAAATTCAGCGCGCGCCATCTTTCGAGGAAATCGCAGCAGCAGAGTCGAAACGTGCTCAGGCCGAAGTCCCAGCGCCGTGAACGCACGATACTTCGTCCATACCTGATGGCCCGCGGAGCCGTACGGTTCTTGAACACGAATCCACTCCCGCGAGAAAAGGAAAAATTCCGTGAGCCTTTTCGCCGGGTTTTAGCGCATGACGGGGTGAACACGATGAACTGCCCGATTTCAACTCGACCAAATCAACCGGACCGAATTCACTTATGAAAACAAAACTCAAGCTTTACCTCCTGCTTCTGGCGCTGTTGAGCCTGCCGGCTGTGGCGCGCGCCCAGGGAAGCTTTCTCCTACCAGGGCCACATGCTGCAGAACGGCGCCGCCGCCAATGGCGGGCACGATTTCATCTTCAGTTTGTTCGACTCCGCCGCCGGCCTGTGGTCAAATCGGCCCGGACCTGCCCACGAGCCGCACGGGTTGTCAATTTCAGCCAGATTGACGAGCTGTTCCTGCCGGAAGGCTACAAGAAGAGCGGCACGAACGGGTGGCCGCTGATGCTGTTCCTGCACGGCGCGGGCGAGCGTGGCGCACATCGACAAAGTGACGGTGCACGGGCCACCCAAGCTCGTGAAAACGAAGAAAGATTTTCCGTTCCGTGCTTGTTTCGCCGCAGTGCCCCACGAATCAGGCGTGGCGCGATGATGAATTGCTCGCGCTACTCGATCACGTAATTGCGAAGCACAACGTGGACACGAACCGCGTTTATCTTACCGGGCTAAGCATGGGCGGCTACGGCTCGTGGAGTCTCGCCACGAAATATCCGGAGCGCTTTGCCGCTGTGGCCCCTATTTGCGGCGGCGGTGAAAAGATTGCGCTGCTGCTCGCCAGCCCGGAGAAGAAGCGAGCGCTTCAGTCTCTGGGCGTGTGGGCTTTTCACGGCGCGAAGGACGCGGGCGTGCCGGTCGAAGAATCGCAGCGTATGACGAACGCGCTCATGCGCGCCGGCTGCAAAGACGTGAAGCTCACGGTCTATCCCGATCTCGATCACGACTCATGGACGCGGGCCTACAGCGAGCCAGACCTCTGGAAGTGGTTCCTCGCGCACCGGCGCGCGAGGTAGCTGGAGCGCGGACGGTCGTCCGCAAGTCAGATGAGGCACGCTGAGTAGGTCCGTGTCGTTGCCGCGCTGCGCACGTTGAGTTGAAACTCGTGGACAAGGCCGTCCGCGTTCCGCTGCGGCTCACGGCAGTTGTTTTACGCGATAAAATTGCTGCGGCTGTGTCAAGGCGTTGATGAGGGTCAATTCAATGGGGGCGCCGCTGCCGACGCGCGTGGTTCCGGGGACCGTTGCCCACTCGCCTTCCACGTCGGTGCGGCTCTCAATGACATAAGTGCGACCGGACACCCCGTGGAAACTAAAGCTCAGCGCATTCCCGGAAATAGTGGGGACGCTGATGGCGAGTTCCGGCGTCGCCCTCGAGGCAGTGCCCCGGATCAGCATTTTGAAGTTGCTGAAATTGTCGGGCGTTCCCCACGTCGCGCCGGCGTTGGCGGAACTGGTTTGCCCAAAGGTTCCCGCATCGCCTGTGGGCCTGGTAAGAGAAGCAATCTGCCCAATGGTCACTCCACTCTCGATGCTGAACACGGCCCAGTAGCAGGTATTGGCCGAGAGAGTGAAAGCCGTGGCAGGCGTCCATTTGACCAATTGACTTGCCGCGACTGTAATGGGGTTGGTCAGACTGGAGAGGTTCATGATCAACCCGGTGCTGGCGGAAGGTTTGCCGCTCACCGGGTCGTGGGCATAGATCTGGAGCCGGGCCGCGCTGGAGCC
>CAZCUL010000783.1:0-4251 GCA_964501475.1 uncultured Verrucomicrobiota bacterium
CGTCTTCGGCAAGCCCGTTACCTGATCGCGCCCTTTAACTTCCATCACCTGTTCTTCCGGCAAAGGGAACACCGATCCGATCTTGATTTTCACATCTTCTGCTGATGTTTCTCCAACCAACAGGTTGTATTTACGCCGGAAGTACTGAATGATGGACTCATCGAGCTCATCGCCAGCGACATCCAGCGATTTGGAAACAACCATGTCGCCCAGAGAAACAACGGCCACTTCAGTCGTGCCACCGCCCATGTCTACAATCATGTGACCGCGGGGTTCATTAATGGGAATATCGGCCCCAATGGCCGCAGCCATGGGTTCTTCGATTAAATACACTTCGCGTGCGCCGGCCTGTTGAGCCGATTCCCTGACGGCTCGTTTCTCCACTTCCGTGATGCCCGAAGGCACCGCCACCACCACCCTGGGCGCAATCAGTTTGCGGTTATGCACCTTCTGAATAAAGTGCCGGAGCATGGCCTCGGTGATCTCGAAGTCGGCAATAACGCCATCTTTCATGGGCCGAATAGCCACAATATTTCCCGGGGTGCGTCCGAGCATCCGCTTCGCTTCCTCGCCTACCGCGAGGACGTTGGTGGTGCCGGCCTGAATGGCCACAACAGAAGGTTCACGCAAAACGATGCCTTGATCCCGAACATAAACCAGCGAGTTAGCCGTCCCCAAATCAATCCCAATGTCGTTGGAAAACAGGCTTTTAACTTGCGTGAACATGGTGCGCGCCTAACATGGCGCCCAAATTAAGAGTCTTGCCTTCAGCAGGTCAAGTGCGAAACCGTGCGCCCAATCACGCCTAGTGCTCCACAACTTCAAGGGGTTGCAAAAGGCGCCGCCGCTGTGCGAAGCCCGATCCATGCCACTTGGAACATAGCCCCGAGCCGGCCACCAGGCTCGGCATCGAAGTTGCCGTGAGCGGGACTGACCGATGAACCAAAAGAAAAAAAACTCTCTCTCTTTCCTCATCAGACTGGCCTTGAGCGGTGCGTTGCTCGGATGGCTCTTCAGCCGGATCGATGTCACCGGGATGATCCAAACTGTCAGGACCGCCCGCCCCGGCTTCATTATTGCCGCCGGCCTCCTGTTTTTTCTGGTCAATCTTGTCATCCTCTATCGCTGGTACGTCATCGTCGGCGCCTTGAAGCTTCAATTGCCCGTTTCGAGCGGCATTCGCTGGTACCTCATTGGCACCTTCGGCAATTTGTTCCTGCCCACCGCCATTGGCGGCGACGTTATTCGTGCCATCGGTTTGAGCCGCGAGACGGACGAAAAACCCAAGGTCTTTGCATCGGTCCTGCTCGACCGCTTGAGCGGTTTTGCCGGGATCGTCATTGTAGCCGTAGCCGCATTGCTGGCCGGTTATCGCATCATTAAGGACGTCTCCGTCATCGGTGCGATTGCGGTCATGGCCGCGTTATCGCTCGGAGTGACCGGCTTTCTTTTCAATCACCGCTTGTATTCGCTGGCCTGCTTTTTCTTCAACCGGTTGCCCCGGCTGAAAAAATCGATCATGCAGATGCATTACGACGTGGTGTTGATGAAGCGGGAGCGCGGACGCGGTTTGTGGGCGATAGCCATCTCCTGCGGCAGCCAGATTATCCTGGCATTGACCTATTGGCTGTTGGTGCGCGGCCTGCACCAGGAGGTCGCCTTTCATTACTTCCTGATTTTCACGCCCATCGTTTGTGTGGTGACGGCTTTGCCCTCCATCGGCGGGCTTGGCGTGCGGGAAGTGGGCTGGGTCTATTTGCTGGCAAAGGTTGGCGTTCCAGAAGGGGTCGCCGCGGGAGTGAGCCTTATCTTTTACGCCTATATGATCGCCATTGGCATCATAGGCGGAATTGTCTATATCAGCACCCTCTCTTCACGGCCCGAGGTGGCCGCTGACATTGCGGGTAAGACCAGCGCCGATCTCGCCTGAGCCAGGCCGGAATGAGGATCGCGGCCGCGGCGGAAATGGCCGGGAAAGAAAAAGGGCCATCGAAGTCCGATGGCCCAATTGATTCGCCGATTGTACCTGCCGGTTACAGCTTATTGCAGCGGCCCAGGGTGACAGGCTCGCCAATCGGCTCGCCGTCGCCATCGAGGAACTGCACGCAAATGATCGGGTTGCCCCCGGCACCGCCACGCACAGGCTGCTTGGGAATGGTGATCTTTGAACCGGCCAGAATGATGGCCACATCACGGGTTTCCTCCGCAGTGTGAGTGCCTTTGAGGTTGTTCCGGAAGGTGAACCGGGCATGAAGACCCGAGAGGGTGATTTCGCCGCTGACGTTAATGAACGGGCCGCCTTTGTTCGAGCAGCCGCTGATTTCCAGGTCGGCCACAGCCAGGGCGGCCAGAAGCAGGTCGGGCGAAATGGATAAGCCCTGAACGCAGCGGCCCAGATAGAATTCTTCGGTCAGGTTGTTGCCCGCGCCGTCGTGGAATTGAATCCAGATGTGGGGATTGCCGCCCACACCGCCGCGGACCGGCTGTTTGGGAATGGTAATCGCCCCGCCAAACGGCACCAGGACCACGGTGCGAGTCGATTGCACAGTGGTGGTGTGCGTGCCCTTGGCATTGTTCTTGAAGATCAGCTCCAACTGCAACCCGCCCAGAACGATTTCTCCATCCAGGGTCACTTCCGGCCCGCGTTTGTTGTTGCAGCCGGTGGAATTGATTTTGGCATTAACGATGGCCGGAATGGTCAGATCGCCCGCAATTCGCTGATTGGCCTGGGCGGATTGGGTCAAACCAACGAGTGCCAGAGCGGCCAAGGCCGCGCCGAGCCTTTTAAGACAGTTTTTTTTCATACGATTCTCCTCCGACGTAGCGACTGGTGCCAGGAGGTGAAGATCCCTCGCGCGCTAATGAGCCCAACCCCGGGGTCGATAGCCTGCTTGCTTGGGTTTGCTTCCGGCATGGCCCCAAGGCCTGCGTTTTCCTCCTGAATATTCATGTGTGGCATTTGAGCGCAATGACGCTCGCAATGAAGACAGGCCTTGTCAATTCAAAACGTCATTCGAAAACCGCGCTAAATGCCTCGGGGGAAAGTACGATACATCCACCCAGGAGCCGGGGCCCGGCTTATGGAAAGAGTCGCGTCCGGTAGAGACGCACAGGATTGCCCGGGGCACTCGAATCGAGTATTTCAGCGGCAGGAGTGATGAGGCGATTGGTTTGAAACGGCGTCCAGTGGCTGAAATTGGTGCTGTACTCCATCACGTAGATGAGATTGGAAACGCCATTTAAACGAAATCGATAGCCCTCCGTTGAGGCAAACGAAACCGCTTCAAGCCAAGTGAGATCCGGCTCCAATTCAATCAGCCAAAAGTCAAATCCGCCAATATTTGCCGTGGCCTTCAGGCCGCTTGCACCTGAGTCAGAGGCTCCGCCGAGAATGTACCCTCCGCCTGCCGTGGAGTGCAGCGTGTAAAGCTCGTCGTAACCGGTGCCGCCGAAGCTCCGATCCCACCTTTGCCAGCCTCGATGATCCAGCCGCACAACCCAAAAATCAGCTTGGCCGTAGTTGACGCTGGTTTTGCTTCCGCCGGAAGTTGAGGCTGATCCGCCTCCGGCGATAAACCCGCCGTCGGCTGTCGGCAAAATCGCAGAAAGGCTTTCATAGCTGCTGCCGCCAAAGGAACGATCCCAAACCTTCCGGCCATCTTTGTCCAGGCGCACCACCCAGAAGTCGGAGTCGCCGTAATGAGGCGCAGTCTTATTGCCGCTGGGCGCCGAATCGCTGTCTCCTCCCAAAACGAATCCACCGTCGGACGTGAGGCTGGCGGTCCAGAGCGACTCGATTCCTGAGCCGCCGAAAGTGCGGTCCCAAAGTTTATTTCCGTTTGCATCGAGGCGCAAAACCCAAAAGTCGGCATTGCCGTAACGCGGGCTGGATTTATCGCCCCCGATGTTCGATGCGGATTGGCCTGCCAGAAGAGAACCGCCGTCGCGAGTCAGACAAAGCGCGCGCGCCTCATCGCGGCTGCTGCCGCCAAACGATTGTTCCCAGACCTTTTGTCCGCTGGAGTTGAGCCGCAGAATCCAGTAGTCACTCGCGCCTCGACCAGGTGTAGCTTTGTTTCCAGTCACGCCCGAAAAAGATTCGCCCGCGACCAGGAATCCGCCCTCGGCGGTTTCTTCGATGGCAAAAGCGGCGTCGTAGTCTGACCCGCCAAAGCTCTGGTCCCAAACTTTCTCGCCAGCGGCGTTCAGGCGAATGACCCAAAAATCGCTCTGGCCAAAATTCGCGCTGGT
>CAZCUL010000784.1:0-2617 GCA_964501475.1 uncultured Verrucomicrobiota bacterium
GCACGCGCTCCTGCACGGGATTCTGCTGGCCATGGGGCGAATCGAGTCAAAGCAATAACCTGCTCCGCCACGGGCGACTCAGCTCCGCTGCCAATTCCTTGCAGCAAGTGGTTGTTCAGAGGATGGAGCCAATGGTCGGGATTGAACCGACGACCGACGGTTTACGAAACCGTTGCTCTACCACTGAGCTACATTGGCTTCCAGCATTGCGAATTATTAAACCGTTCATCCACGTGGCAAGGAATTTCTTGGGCTGGGCTCCCGGAATCTCGCAAAAGGCCCAAAGCCATTTTGATTGTCCCGCAACTTTCTTCGCCGGCCCCGGACAGGGTAGTTGGCAGGCGGTCATCCCGCAAGCGTGTCCCATGGCCCCATGGACAAGGTGGGTTCGATGCTTGTGTCCTCTTCGCCGGGCTACTCCGGAATTTTTCCAAACTGGCAATCGTAGGTTCTGCCGCAGCCGGTGCATTCGCCTTCCAAAATGTCGAGGTCAGGAGTCCAGCTATAAATCGCCCCGCAATGTTCACACGGGACGACGTAGCCTTTTTCGCTCGCCCGATAGGCGCGCGCGGCCGCCTCGGCCGGTGTGCCCAGGTCGTCGGGCTCCAGCAGACTCAACGCTTTCGCGTCGATCTGCGATTGCGCTGCCAGGCGGGTGGCCTGCGCGTTGATGACCGCTTCAAAACAATTCCGCACCAGGCGCGCATTGCCGAAGTTCTCCGGGCGCTCCTGGTAGAGCGAATGGAAGTGATGAATAATCTTCTCCTTCAGCCCGGGACTGATGACGAGGCCGTTTTTCCGGCACATCAATCCAAAGATGCGGCAGAGCTCGTGCGGCGTATAGTCCGGAAACTCGATGAACCGCGTAAAACGCGAGTGCAATCCTGGATTGGAGTCGATCAACCGCTGCATCTCCTCCGGGTAGCCGGCAACAATCACGATCAGCCGGTTGCGGTTATCCTCCATTCGTTTGAGCAGCGTCTCGATGGCTTCGTGGCCGAAATCCTCATGCTCCTTCACCAGCGCGTAAGCCTCATCGATGAAGAGAATCCCATCGAGCGCCGAATCAACGACCGCGTTGGTGCGGGGGGCCGTTTGTCCGACGTACTCGCCGACCAGCGCCGAACGGTCGCACTCGATCACATGCCCTTTGGGCAGGATGCCGAGCGACCTGAAAATGCGCCCCATCAACCGCGCCACGGTCGTCTTTCCAGTGCCGGGGTTGCCGGTGTAAACGGAATGGTAGCTGGTCGCAATGGGGGCCAGCCCCTGGGAGACGCGCAATTGCTGGATTTTAGCGAAATTCGCGGTCTGTCGGACCTTCTCTTTCACGGCGGCGATGCCGACAAGTTCGTCCAACTCGGCCAGAACCTGTTCGAGTGTTTCTTCGGTGGCAGCGGGTGAGTTGCTGGCCGGGCCACCGTGATGTTGATCGCAAATCGCCCTGACCTGCTGGAGCAGGTATTGCACGAAGCGGTTTTCCCTGGAAGAGAACGAACCATCCAAACCAGAGAAGGCCGCGCAAACTTCTTCCGTGAGAAAGGCGTAGAAGTGGATCATCAGCCCGGGCAATTCCAACTTGGCAATCGTCCGCGTCATTTCCTGAAAAATGCTGTCCAGGCCCTCCTTGATGCCGGGCGCTACGGCGTCGTGCAGCTTCAGCACTTTCTCCTGCGCGGTGTCGAGATATTCGCTAATGGCGTCTTTGATGCGCAAGGTGCGGTCCGGCGCATGACCGTAGTTCAGCGCGAGCAGCCGGTCGCGATGCTGTGTCCGAAAAATCCCCGCAAAAGCCTGAACCATATGCTCGGCGCGATTGTTGTAGAGGCAGGCCACCCAGAACTGCGCGGCCGCATCCGCGATCAGATTGAATTCACTCCGCGGAAAGAGCACCGACCAGGCCCCGCCAACGATGCGGCGAAAGGCATCGTGGTGGCTGGCCAGCAAATCCACCGTTCCCTGGGGAGTCTTTTCGTAGGAGAGGTGAGGCGGCGTCAATATTTCCAAATGCTCCGCCATCAGACGGGCGCTGAACAAAGCCCGGACGAGCCGTTCGACCGCCTTACGCTCGCAGCCGGTGACGAAACAGATTTCATCGAGCTTTTGTCCGAGGTCGCGAAAGCTGCGAAGGTATTCCGTGTCCGCCTTCAAAATTTGAGTCCCCTGCTCGGCGTCCAGCAGCCCCAGGCTTTGGAAATGGCCAACAATTTCGAGCGTGTTTTGCTTGTTGAAAGCGGCCAGGGCAGCCGCATCGAGATGGCGCAGTTTTCGGGACCGGGGATCGCCGATGGCGCAGGCCAGGACGCTGCCAGGCAGTAACGGATGCGTCGTGAAGTCCTGGACCAGTTTATTCATTGGCCCTGTGACGCCGATCGACGGAGCACCCTTCAACCTGGCATTCAAGGAAAAGCACAGTGCCAAAGGATCAACCGAACCGAAAAAAACTCAACCTCAAACACCGTCCTTTGAGGCGCATCCTCCCGGCAGGGACCCGGGCGCTCAGCCTGCAGACGCTTCATCGTCGGGCGAATCCCAAGGTCTTTAGCCTGTCTTCTGGTCCGGAGCGCTGAAGGCGGGACTCCATGCGATGCGGAGATTCAGCAGGGCAGGAAGTATG
>CAZCUL010000785.1:0-3895 GCA_964501475.1 uncultured Verrucomicrobiota bacterium
CGTACAACCGTGATTTCCGAACCTGCATCAGTCGCGATGGCGTGCGAAGCGCTGTCCCGAGGAGCATCCTGATGGATGTGCATGAAGATATTGCCTTCGATATGGGCGTCGGTCCCGTCCAGGTCGAGCCCGTCGTCACTCCCGCCGCTAAAGACATTGTTCAGAACCTGGATGATCGGTCCGGGCCGGCGGCCTCCGGTAAAGTCGATGATATCGCTGTAACCAGTGGTGCCGCCAAAGAAGTTTCCTTCGATGATGACATACCCGTTGGCGGGCATGGTGGTTCCGTGGATGACTTCGTTGTTTACGATCGTGGGAAACACCGAGTTCCGCACGATCAACGAGGAGTTGGTTAAATCGATGATCGTGCGGGTCGTGCCGGTCCAGATGACGTTGTCGATGAGCAGGGTTGAGTTGACCAGGGTGATTGCATCGGCAGTGCTTGCGTAATCGATGTCCGCGTGAGTAATCCGATTGTCAGCAGTCGAATTCTCGAAGCGGATGCCGCCCCAGGTATTCCCTGTGTTCGGATCGCGGGTGAATCGAATTCTTCGATTTTCTGTTCCTTGAGCGAGCAACTGCCCGCGAATGGTCAGGCTGGCGCCCTGTCCAAAATAAACAGTCGTCCCCGGACTAATGGTCAGCGTGGTGCCGGCGGGAACCACGACGTTTCCGGAAACCACATAAGGACCGGCGGCCGGCGTCCATACCGTGTCAACGGAAATGGTGCCGGAAACATTCGCGACCGAGCCGTCGTCGTACCAAATGTCGATGCCCCCGCGCTCCAATTCCACGCCTCCCGGTCCCAGCGCTTGAACGATGACCCGATTGACGCCTGGATCGAGGGTAACATTATTAATTGTCCAGGTCCCCTGCCAGGGCGTCCAGGTGGCGAGCGCGCCGTTGACGCGGATCTCCACCGTCTGAGAGGCATCCGCTTGTCCGCTCAACGTCACGCTCGAAGACGTCGTGCGAGGCAGGCCGTTCACAATCGGAAGGCTGCTGTTGACGGTAAAGGTCATCGGAATCTGCGCCAGGACGGCGGCGTTGCGATCCATGGCGAACTGCTTGAGGGCATCGAGGGTTTGCTGAGGAACGACGCCGGTCAGCAGTTCATCCACAACCGGGCCGAGTTGCTCCGGGCTGAAGACGGTGTCGATCTGCCGCTTCAACTCCTGAAAATAGATTCGAACAAACCTCGGGTTTGTCATGAACCGATTCAGGAACCCCGTGTTGGCGCCTCCATTGACAATCGGAACCATGCGGAAGATTGAAATGTTCACGTTCCCTGCCGTGTCGCCCTGGCCCAGAATCGTGTCGAGATCATGAGGCAAGGCCAGGAAGCGGGGGTCTGCTATGCCCCGGTAGAGCGCATAATCATCACCCCTTCCTGTGGCGAGCGACGTCTCCATCGAGGTGACCACCGTGAAGAAGGCAAAGTAACGCATCCACTCCTGGACGTTAACGACTTCCTCGATGGCATTCTCGTAAACGTCATCCGGCGAAGCGGTGTCGCTCAAACGCCGTGTCAGTTCCATAAGGTCGGTCCAGTCATTTTCGCTCTGGTTCGACGCCTTCGAATACCCCGCCGTGGTGTAAGCGGCAACGTTGTTGGTGCCCAGGTGCGCCAGCGTGGCGCTATGGTTGCCTGTCGAGCCGCGATAAATGTTGCCGTTGGGATCGGTCGGAAAATGCCGGTCGGACCAATCAGCATTCATCACTTCCACCAGAACGTAGGAGCCGTATTGCGGGGAGCCTGCATTGGCCAGATTCGCGCCGTTGATGCGCACTTGAACCAAGCGGGTTTGTGCTGCCGGCAAGCCGGCCTTGAAGGCCAAAGCGCTTCCGAGCGCCTGCAAATAGGTGTATTGAGTGTTCAGATTGATCTCCGTCACGCCATACCACGGCCGGTCTGACGGAATGTTCACCCGATGGTTGGGGGGATTGCGGCCCCGGCTGCCGGCCCCGCGGATTCGAATGCCCACATTATAGCGAATTCGGGTGTCTGTGCCGTCGATGCTGACAAATGTTGCATTCATCTGCGCATCGCTCTGGCGGTTGATGTTTTGGAAGGTCAACCGTTCCGCTTCGGTCATGATAAGGCGGTATATGGGTTGCGACCCGGTGTAGATAGTGTCATCCACCTGATAAATGGCGTTTGCCGCCTGGACGGGAATGCCATTTTCATTCAATGCCGGCGCCGGCCAGGTCCTCGAGAAGGTTCCGTCCGAAGCCTCCACATAGAACTCCACAACCGTCCCGTTTGGCATTGCAGGCAACGTCGCCCCGTAAATCCCATCTCCCGCCTGTCCGTCATTCTGCTGGCCGTTATCGAGCATCGGCACCGAGATAAAGGGATTATTCAACGTGCGATACCACGCTGATACCGTCAGGGGCGCTCCCTCGATTTCGTCCCGCACACGAGCGGTGACTGTGACGGTTTCTGTCGAGGTGGGAACAGCCGGAAAGTGTGTGACGTCCGTGATGACGGGTGGTCCCGCGGTGGCAACACCCGAATTCACGTCCCCGGGACTTCCGCCTGGCGCGGCGCTCGCGATCCAATTTGCCCCCGCGTTGTTTGGGAGGTCTGGGTTGACCAGTTCCAACGTTCTCCCGCCGCCATCATGATCGGACCGCCACACCCATCCGCGTGTTCCCGCCAGAATCGGGCCCCGCGCCCGCACCGCCCAATCGCCTTCATCCGCATACGAAACGCTGTCGTGGTTGTCACCGTTGGCATCCTCCAGCTCGAGCTCTTCGCCGCTGTTGCTCAAGACGCCTTCCCAATTCCCATAAACATTGGCCACGCCCGGATAAAGCGACTGAAACACCGCGCGGTCCGCCGCGACCACCACGTATCCCCCGGGCGGCACCATAACGTCGTTGGTGAAAACAAAGCTGACGCCTTTGCTGAAACTCCAGCCCCTCAGGTTGACGGTGTTCGTGCCCCGATTGTAGAGCTCGACGAACTCTTCCCGGGTATTGCCCGCGGGAGGGTTGTACATGATTTCGTTGATGATGATTTCCTCCGCCCGTCCCGAAAAAACAGTAGAGCAAATCAGCAATAACCACGCATAGCGCTGCTTCATAGGTTTACGCCGGTACAGAATGTGAAAGTAAAGAGTGCATGACTGCCGAAAGGGATGCAAGTTTCCAGTTGTAAAAAACTTGGATTCAGCCCCCCGCTGGTTTTAAAGGTCCTTCGCCTCGCATTTGCCGGCAAAACGCCGAATGCGCACCCAAAACGCGGAATGCTTGAGACGGACCGCGAAACGACGAAGGCCGCGCCCGCCCCGGAACAAGCCCGCCACGAAGACCCCTCGGAACCCCCGTCGCCGGAGGAAATAGAAAAGACTAACTTGGTAATGTACTAACCAGGCGCCAACCGCGTCATCCTATTCACCGCAGTTTTACTTCGCCCCCTGGTCAACCCAGGCCCGCAGAATTCCAAGTTGCTCCTTCGTCAAAGCCGGGTATTTGTCCCGCTTATCCACCGGCGGCATTTCCATGTCTTCCACCAGGCCAGCCGAGTAAAGGACAATCGGGCTCTTCGCGCTGTTGCCCGGAAGCACAGCCGCTTCGTCGCTGCTGCCTCCTTTAAGAGTCGCCTCGCGCGTCTCCATGCTGTATTTGCTCTTGGGCTTCTCCCCGCTGTGACATGTCACACACGAGTTCTCCAGCATCGACTTGATGTCCTTTTCGTAAGTCAATCCGGGCTTCTCCGCGGGCGGGGGCAGCTTGCTGATGTCCGGATCAGCAGCCAGCACGATGCAGGCAAGACCCAAACCGACACTTCCGAAAGCGAATTTCAACTTGCTCATAGAGATTTTCTTTGTCTAAAGACGTATTGTTTCCTCAAAAATTCACGGTCAATTAGCGGCCTTCAGCACCTTCT
>CAZCUL010000786.1:0-2717 GCA_964501475.1 uncultured Verrucomicrobiota bacterium
AAGAAGTACGGCAGTGCTGAACTGGCGTTGGATATCGTTCAATCTCGCGAGTCTTGGACGCGCTTCGCAGGCATGACCTTTAATGAAGTGAAGAGTGGATTACAAAATCCATCCCAAAGGTTTATTTCCTGATGGTTCCTCCTAACGAAAATGGCTAAACAAGCAACAACTCTTCAATCATTGGCTCGTGAGATTGGTCAAGCCCTGGCTGCTCTTGAACAGCGCCTGGCGCTCACCGAAATACGTGGATTCTTCGCGACTCTCGGCGTTCGGTTTCCGCGCGAGTTGACGGAGCAAACAGCCTTCGTTAATGCAGTAAACGTTTGCGTTTCGTCCGCTTCAGCACTGCTTCCTACGATTGAGGAACTCTCTACGGCAATCACTGAGGAAGATATCGTTGAAATCACCTCGAAAAGTGTCCAACTTATCGAGCAAATCAGGAATGTCATCAATGCGCTGGGCGAGCTTGCGCGTCAGCTAAGACTTGCTGCGGCTTCACTGCCAGGCATTCCAGTTACGGTGGTAAACGAGTTTGCTGATAGTTTGATCACCAGAACACTCGAGCTGATGTTAATCGAACGATTGGAGTCGCGCTTTCCTAATCCAGCGCTTCTGCTCGAGTTGTTTGGAGTGATAGAACGTTCAGTCGAGCCGGGAGATCCTGGCGACCCTACAAAACCACCCTTCATATCCAAACGTCTCCGCCCGGAAAGGCTCATTGCCGCTTTGCGATCACCTGGTGACTTGATCGAGAGCATTTATGGATGGGGTAACGCTACGTTTGATGGGGAGGTGTTGCTGGCTCAGCTACATAGCTACATGACTCGCGCGGGCTTTGAGGCTGAGCTCCGCCCGGCCACACCTACGACACCGCTGACCCTAGAGTCTCGCGTGTTCGATGCACGTCATAACGCCACGACAACGCCGCCCGGATTGGATGTCATTACCTTCGTACCTCTTCTTGATGGTCTCAAACTAACGCTTCCACTACTTTTTCCAGGTTGGAAAATTGAACTAAGTGTAAACGGCCGATTCGATTCCGATCTCGAAATTACAATCGTTCCTTTGGCCCAACTCACTATTACACCACCAGCGCCTCCGCTGGTCGGTGAGGTCAGCACGAAGATTGTTGGCGAATCGCTTAATGAGGACGAACCCTTTGCGATCTTAGGACAAACTGGCGCGAGCCAACTCACTGCCGAGTCTCTCAGATTCACATTTGCGTTGACTGTAGTTGCAGGCGAGTCGCCTGGTAAATCTCACGGTGATCTTCTTGTCCAGGCTGAGATCGTTGGTGGAAGAGCTGTCGTTGCTACATCCGGCGGCGACGGTTTCATTACCGAATTGACATCGAAACGAGATCTGGAAAGTCGATTCGACCTTAAAGGCACATGGACCCTCGGGGAAGGTCTCAGCTTCCAGGGAAGTTCAGGGATTGAAATCAGCATTCCTCAGCATCTTGAGTTAGGGCCGATTGAGATCCGCCAAATCAATTTGGTTTCAAGTGCTGCCGCACAGGATCGGTTACCTCTCGAGATTTCAGTGAATCTGCATACAACACTAGGGCCGCTCACCATCGTCATCGACCGGATAGGATTTGAAACTGTTCTTGCATTTCCGGCGACCGGGGGAAATCTGGGACCAATCGACCTTGGCCTTGGTTTCAAACCTCCTACTGCTCTTGGTCTGTCCGTCGACGGCGGCGGCTTCAAGGGCGGCGGCTTCATAGACTTCGAGCCCGAGCAACAGCGGTATTCCGGGGTGCTCGAACTGGAGTTTCAGGACCAGTTCTCGCTCAAAGCCTTTGCCCTGTTGACGACTCGCCTGCCCAACGGTCAAAGCGGCTTCTCGCTGCTGATTGTCATCAGTAGTGCAGAGTTCACGCCGATTCAGCTGGGGCTCGGTTTCAAGCTCAATGGTGTGGGTGGGTTGCTGGGACTAAATCGCACCATCAACATTGAGCCACTGCGCACTGGCCTGCGTGACAACACGCTCAGCAGCATACTTTTTCCCACCGACATCGTTGCCAATGCCGACCGCATCATCAGCGACCTGCGACAGGTGTTTCCGCCGCTGGCCGGGCGCTTCATCTTTGGGCCCATGGCAAAGATCACCTGGGGCACGCCGACGCTTATCACCATTGATCTGGGTCTGGTGATCGAAGTGCCAGAGCCGGTGCGGCTGGCAATCCTCGGTGTGCTGCGCGCGGTGTTGCCGGATGAGAATGCGGCCATCCTGCGAGTGCAGGTGAACTTTCTCGGCGAGATCAACTTCGAGCGACGGCAGCTGAAGTTTGACGCCAGTCTGTTTGATTCCAAACTGCTGGGCTTCACGCTATCAGGCGACATGGCCATCCGGCTGGACTGGGGCGCTGATGCCAACTTTCTGCTGACGGTGGGTGGCTTTCATCCGGCTTATCAACCACCGCCGATGGATCTGCCGGCGATCCGTCGACTGACGCTGTCGCTGCTTGAGGGAGACAATCCGCGGCTGAAACTGGAGATGTATTTTGCCGTGACGTCGAACACGGCGCAGTTTGGAGCGAAGCTGGAGTTGTATGCGGCGGCCTGGAAGTTCAACGTCTACGGCTTCCTCAGTTTCGACGTGCTGTTTCAGTTCAATCCGTTCTACTTCATCGCCGAGATCACGGCGATGCTGGCGCTGCAGGTTGGGAGTTCAAGTATTGCGAGCATCAAGCTGACGCTGACGCTGGAAGG
>CAZCUL010000787.1:0-12802 GCA_964501475.1 uncultured Verrucomicrobiota bacterium
CGGCGTTGAGAGCCTTGAGAAGGCTCACGAAACTGATTCCCAGGAGCAACAAAACCGACGCGATCACGACGTAACCCGTCCAGGAGAAAAACTGGGCGCCCAATTCCCGGCGCACCAGGGTCCAATACGCTTGCATCAGAACGACTCCTCCTTGTCCGCCCGGGTCACGCGCACAAAGATGTCTTCCAGGGAATGCCGGTTGCGCGTGAGCTCGCGAAGCTTCCAGCCATTCGCGCAAACCAAAGAAAAAATCTGGGGCCGCAGGTCCGCTCCGGGCCGGGCCGTCAACGAGCATCGGACATAATCGCCTTCGGCCGGGGCGAGGTCGAATTCCTCGATGTCCGGCGACTGTTCCCAGCAGGCCTTCAAATCCTCCCAGGGAGCGGCGATTTCAGCCACGACCTGCCCGCCTTCGCTCATGATGAGCTGCAGGTTCTCCGGCGTATCCGCAGCCAGGATCCGGCCTTCGTGCAGAATCAGCACCCGGTTACAGGTCATCTCGACTTCGGGCAGGATGTGGGTCGAGATCAAGACGGTGTGATGATGCCTCAAATCTTTGATCAATTGCCGCACGGTCCGGATTTGGTTCGGGTCCAGCCCGATGGTGGGTTCATCCAGAATGATCAACTGCGGTTCGTGCACCAGCGCATCGGCCAGCCCCACACGTTGCTGATAACCCTTGGACAAATGCCCGATCAACTTACGCTGAACATCCGCCAGGCCGCACTGTTCCATGACGATGTCCACCCGCTCCCCGCAGCGGGCCCGCTTCAGCCCCTTCAAGCGCCCCCGAAACTTCAAATACTCCCGCACACGCATCTCCTTATAGAGCGGATTGTTCTCCGGCATGTAGCCAATGAGCCGGCGCACTTCGTCCGCCTGGGTAAAAACGTCGTGATTGGCCACGCGGACCGTGCCGGAAGTGGCCGGCATGTAGCAGGCCAGAATACGCATGATCGTGCTCTTACCCGCGCCATTGGGACCCAGCAAACCGACGATCTCGCCCCGATAAACGGTAAAGGAAACGTCAGACACAGCCGCGGTGCCGGTGTAGCGCTTGGTCAGGTTCTCGACGTCAATCATTACCGTGTCACTCATGCCTGCCGCACGAGCTTAGGGCACAGGGCCGCCGTCGAGCCAACCAAAAAGTCATCGCAACGCCACTTCCACCGCAGCGCGGCGGTACCCGACAAAATTCCCGTAGCGCAAAGGCACCACGATATCCAATCGGGCCCGTTCCCCCTTTGATTTGGCGTGAAACAACTTCGCGGCCGTAACCACATCCGCAGTCGCCCGCCCGTCCACGCCCGTGATCACCACGCCCGCCTCGAGTTCGACCGCGGCGGCCGGACCCTCTTTATCGACCGCCGCCACCAGCAACCCATCGACTCCGCTCAACGCCATGGCTTGCGCCAGCTCGCGCGTCAGTTCCTGCACCGTCGCCCCAAGCCGTTCCTGGATCAAAGCGGCGTTGAAAAAAGTCTTCTCCTGCACCAGCCGCAAAGTCAGGCTGCGACGGTCTGCGCCCCGTAAAATCACCAGAGTTACCTCCCGCTGATCCCCGGCATCGATCAGCGCCCGGTTGAAATCGATGAATCCTCGCGGCGCTTTGCCGTTCACCGTCAGAATCCGATCATTCCCCCTCAGTCCCGCCCTGTGCGCCGGACTCTCCGGCTGCACGTCCAACACAGTCAATGGCCTTTCGCCCACTTTGATCCGGGCGCCAAACCAGAGCGATTTGATGGCTTCCGGCGTGAAAATCTGAGTCAAGGCCTGGGCTATGCGCTTGACCGGAACGGCAAAGCCGATTCCCTGACCCTCGCGATAGATGGCCACGTTAATGCCAATCAATTCTCCGCGCAGGTTGATGAGCGCGCCGCCGCTGTTGCCGGGATTGATGGCGGCATCGGTTTGCAGCCAATCGGGCACATCCAGCGGTTCGTTCTCCAGCGGTGGGCGGCGGCTTTTCGAGCTCAGTATCCCTTTGGTAACCGAACCTCCCAGGCCAAACGGGTTCCCCAGGGCCAACACGGTTTCACCCAACAGCAAATCGTCCCCGGCAGCGAATTCGACCGCCGTGAACTTCTCGTCCTTCGTCGTCCGGATCTTCAACAACGCCACGTCCGTCGTGGAGGCGAAATTGACCGGGTCCGCCTCGAATTCGCGCCCGTCGGCCAGCCGCACGCGGACACGCGTCGCCCGGCCCACCACGTGATAATTGGTCAGCACGTAGCCTTCCTCGTCGATGATGACGCCCGAGCCGAGGCTGTAGTAGGCATTCGGCGGGCGACGGCGATAGAACGGGCCGAAGAATTCGCGGAGCAATTCTTCGTAAGGATCTCGCCGCTCCACGACGGTTTCGGTGCTGATGTTCACCACGGCCGGCATGACTCTTTCGACCGCTTCCACGGCCGCATCCCTCCGGATGTCGGACGGAGCAGAGGCGGCCTGGGCTGCACCCGAACAAAGCAAGGCCAACAAGCAGCCGCAAGATATCCATCTGTTTCTTAAGTCCATAAAGTCGCTATTTCCCGAAACGACAGATTCGCTTCTTTCGTTCAAAAGAGCGTTTGTGCCCGGAAAAGCAAGCCCCCGATTCCTGCCAGAGCCTCGCTTCGTGGACCCGGCGCCGGGCTCCTTCTTCCCTTCTCGTCGTTCTCATTCAGGGCTCCGACTCGACATCTGCCGGCGTTCCTGCTCACACTTTAGCCGTGAAACAATCGATTGTTACTTTGGATCTGGAAGGCGTCCTGGTGCCCGAAATCTGGATCGCGGTCTCGGAAAAGACCGGCATCAAGGAACTGCGCCTGACCACACGCGACATACCCGATTACGACGTGCTAATGAGGGGCCGGCTCAAGTTACTCGATCAGCATGGTCTGAAGCTCTCAGATATCCAGAATGTGATTGGCACGCTCCAACCCTTGGAAGGCGCCAAGCCCTTTCTCGATGAACTTCGCTCGCTTACCCAGGTTGTCATTCTGTCCGACACCTACGAGGAATTCGCCAAACCTCTCATGCGCCAGTTGGACTGGCCTGCGTTGCTTTGCCATCGGTTGGCAATCGAGAACGGCCGGATCGTCGATTACATAATCCGCATTCCAGAGCAGAAGCAGAAAGCCGTCGCTGCGCTGAAGCTGCTGAACTACCAGGTCGTCGCCGCGGGGGATTCCTTCAATGACACCGCCATGTTGGCTGAAGCGGACGCAGGTTTCCTCTTCCGCGCTCCGGAGACTGTTAAAAAGCAATTCCCGCAATTCAAAGCGGTCGAAAGCTATCCGGACCTGCTGACGTGCATCAGGAAGGAACTTTGAGGCGCGCGGGCGGACCGCGCCCGTCGGCAGACGTAACGCCGGCTTTCCAGCCGGCGTTACGAATAAAATGTCGCGTACGCGACATTTCATTCGTCGCTACCTGGACGCTTAACCGTCTTCAAAATGGTGGTTGCATATGGATCTACACGTAGCCCGGTCGTGGTCCGGGCACTGGGCGCACCGCCAGCGTTGCGGATAGTACGTTCCACCACCGGCGCTCACAGAGCGCCGCTACAGCGGAAGCTGCCAGGAACGGCGCTCATAGAACTGACGTTCACCTTCGTTTACATTGGCCAGGCTTGAGTTTGTTCGCGCGCCTGCTTTAATCGTGGTCGTGAATCCCGAAACGGCTCCGCGCATTCTTACCACGGTGGTGGGCAGCTATCCGATTCCTGACTGGCTGGCGGCATTTCCAAGTGAACAGGCGCTGATCGACGCCACCAGCGTGGTGTTCAAGATCCAGGAACTTGCCGGAATCGACGTGGTAGTGGATGGCGAATTGTATCGCTTCGATATCAATCATCCCGACACGAACGGCATGATCGACTATTTCGTGCGCCCGCTCGGAGGGGTGCGCTGGCAGATTGGCCTTGCGGACGTCGAAGCCTTTGGCCGATTGCAAAACATGCGGTTTCGCGCGCGCCCGGCGGCGGTGGTTGAAGGACCGCTCAACGCCGGGAGTTTGGACCTGGTCTCTCCCTGCCGGCGGGCCAGGGGTCTGACGCGTTCCAAGCTGAAGTTTACCTTGACTGGCCCGCATATGCTGAGCCGCACTTTGCTTGATCCGCATTACAAAAAGCCGGACGCGCTGGCCATGGCTTTGGCGGAAGTGTTGGCCGGACAGGTATCCCGGTTGGAAGCGGACGTGGTCCAACTGGACGAAGCCAACATTACCGGACACGCGGAAGACGCGGACTGGGCGGCCGCGGCGTTGAATCGAGTGCTGGACGCGGTCCGTGTTGAAAAGGCCGTTCATCTCTGCTTCGGCAACTACGGCGGCCAAACCATTCAGAAAGGGACCTGGCAAAGCCTGACGCGATTCATGAATCAACTCCGCGCGGACTATTTTGTGATGGAAATGGCCCGCCGTGAACCAGCCGAGATCCATTACCTGCGCGACCTCGATCCACGGCTTGGCGTGGGGCTGGGGGTCATCGATATCAAATCCACCGTTGTCGAGACGCCGGCCGAAGTAGCCCGGCGCATCCAACAGGCGGAAGAGATTTTGGGAGAAGGCCGCGTCCGCTATGTGCATCCCGACTGCGGTTTCTGGATGCTCAAACGAAGCGTGGCGGACCGCAAGATGCAGGCGCTTGTTCAGGGCCGGAATGAGTATCTCGGCTTGAGATAGCACGCACACGGCACGGCGGAACGCTCATCCGCCCCGGAACCACGAACCACAAACGGCAAGCGCAGTCCGCGCGATCGGTCAGTGCGTCAATGCATAGACCGCGATGTTCAGGGCCAGCTTCTGGCCGTCTTCGGGGCTGACTCCCTTTCCGTCGTTACACCGGTTTGCCATGCTGAAAGCGCAGCAGAGGCCTTCTTCGCACAAGACGCCAACCAACCGGCCCTGATAAAACAATCCCTCGAGTTGGATATCCCGGTTCTCGTGCAGGCTGCGGATGCGTTCAATCCGGTAAAACGAACGATAGATGAGGTGATCGTAGCCAAGCGGGAGAACGGTTTCGCTTGCGAAGAGGCGGCCCAATTCGCGCCGCCAGGCCTTGGGAAAATTCGGGTTGGTGCAGCAGCCCGAGGCAAAGAAAAACCCGCCATGCGCCAAATACGTTCGCAGAACCTCAATCTCTTCATCGCTCAAAACAAAATCGTTGTGCCCGTTCATGAACAAGAAGGGGGTCTCGAACAACTCCGGATCACTCAGTCGAATCTTCTTTTCCCCCTGTATCTTCAGCGTGGAAGCGCGCGAGACCAGCTTCATCAGGTCCTGGCTGACGCCCCCGCAATCGTTGCCGTCGTTTTGGCTGTATTTGAGGCGGCCCAGAAAAAAGGTGGCGGCTGAATCGCCGCTTTCCTGGCTGCCTGCCGGCAAAACGGAAGCACTCAACACGGCCAAAACCAGACCGGCGATCACGAGACATCCTGGCCGCGCCCTTCCTGACGAACGCCGCTTTCGGTTTTGACTCAGGCCGTTTGTTCCTTCGAATTTCATAAGGTCACCTCAAGCTCCATCGTTTTCGCAACAGCCATTCTCCGCCCAGTGCTCCGAGGAGGAGCGTCAGCACCCAGGCATTCATCCCCGCCGGGCGGCGCTCGGTTTTGCTGCGGCGCGCTTCTTCGATTTTTCTTTTGATCTGCGAAACCAGCTCCGAGGCGTCCCGGCAATCTTCGACCTTCAAGGCCAATCCATCCGTGACGGCGGCCCATTGCCGCAGTGTTTCCATATTGCGGGCTGTGTCCTGGAACTCGATGTTCAAATCTCGAATCTCGATCACTCGTTGCGCCACCGGTTGGAGGTTCGCATTATAGGCCGCGACCGTGTAAGCGCCCGGCTTCCCGGCGCGGAAAGTCATGCCGACCGGCCGGCCCGGCTGCAAATCCAACCGCTGCTCCTGAATCTGCCTTTGTTGCGCGTCCTGGATCCGCACCAGAAATTGCGAGCTGCTCTGTTGCGCGTTGTCCGGGTCTGGCTGGCGTTCGAGCGAGATTTGCACGTCCCTTTGCGGCCGCAGCTCCTGGTCTGCCAAATGAATCATGACTTCCTGCCGCGCCGATTCGGCAATGAACCGGAAAAGCTGCCGCCAAAAACGATCGAATTGCTCCGGCTCGGAATTCTTCGCCAGGCGCCAGCGCCAGAAGTTCTGGACAGAGATCACGGCTGAAATACCGGCGCCATAGCGTTGCCACGCCATGAGAATTCTGCGGCCATTGGGACCGCGATCCTCCTGATGAAAAGCCCAGATCTGCGCGCCCGGCTTCGCAGCATCGACCCGGCCGTATTCAGTGAAGGCGGGCAAACGCCCCCAGGCTGCGCGCATTTGTGCGGGATCGGCGATCTGAAATACGGGATGCCGAAGCGCTTCATCGGTCAACTCCATGCGAAACGGCCGGTCCCGGCCGCGGGGACCCTGATGACCCGAAAACACCACCGGCAACAACTGTTCCAGCCGGCTCTCTTGCCACGAAGAATCGAACGTTTCGGCGCCGCCCATCAGCAAAAGGCCTCCGCCCAGTTCGCTGCAAAAGCGCGCCAATAATTCCTGCTGTTCCCGCGTCAGGTCCGACGGCTTCAGATTCGACAGAACAATCAACCGATAAGGCGCCAATTCTTCGATTGCGGCCGGAAATCCCCGGGCCAGTTCCCCGGCGCTCTCGATGTTCTGCCGGAAGACAGAATGCTGCGACGTTCGAGTGAGTCCGGTGAGTTTGATCGAAGGATCGTTGCGCAACGCCAGCGAGACAAACTTGTAATCCCACGTCAGCGCCCCCTGCACATAAAGAATGCGCAACTCCTTCTCGTTGCTGATCCGCACCGAGGTTGTGCCGCTGCTGTTGAAGCTCTTCAGTCCCGGGCTGTTGGGCGGCGCCATCTGCACGGTGTATTGGTGCGCTCCAAGCTCCGTTTCCGTGACTTCGAAGTTCTCGAGCCAAAATCGCGAACCGCGGCCGGCTTGCACGGTCTTCTGCTCAACCAGTTTCCCGTCCCGAAAAAGAATCAGGTCAAAGGCCGGTAACTCCACCGGGCTGACCATTTCGAGATGGGCTCCGACACGAAATGTGACTTTGGGCGCCACCACCGGGGGCGCCTCGACCTGGCGCAAGGAAAGTGTATGGGCGCCCAGATCGCTGCCAAAACCCACACCGACCATGGGAACGCGCGCCTCGGCCAGGGCGGACGCTGCTCGTGGATTATCGCTGTTTTCGTTGAACGCGCCATCCGTGCAGGCGATCACGACCAAGGGCGGATCGGGGCTGCCCGCAAGAGCGCGCGCCACGGCTCCGCCCAGGTTGGTCCGCTTTCCATCCGGCGTTGCGTCGGCGAGCCCGGTGCCATCCACTGATTCCGCATCTTCGGCAAACAACATCGCCTTCACCGGCAGGTTTGCCGATCGAAGCGCGGGCAAAAGATCGTCGCGGACAAAATCAACGGCGCGTTCGTAACGGCTTTCGCCGGCTTCGATGAGCGACATGCTTTCGCTCTTGTCCATGAGCAGAACGACCGATCGTTTTCGGGCCGGGGCGGAATCGGTCTCGACATGAACCGGGCGGGCGGCCAACAGCACCAGCAGCAGCAGCGCAAGCCCGCGCAATCCGATCAAAGCCGTCAGCTTGAGCGGACCGAGCGCTTTGCCACGCAGGCTTCGCCAGACGAAGAAGAGGAGCAGCGCCAGCACTGGCAGCCCTGTCTGCCAGGCCATTGGAAAGTCCAGAACGAGCGCACCGATCATTGCTCGGAGAGTTTTTGGAAATACTTCTCGATCCGGCCGCGATAAGCCGGGGGCAGTTTGGCGGGATCGATATTCACGACTTTGGACTCCTCCTGCGGCTTTTCAGAGCGGCCGGCCAATTCCAATGAAAAGTCCTGCAATTCGTCGAGGAGCTTTCGCAGCTCGGCGGCATCCAACGGCCGCTCCTCCCCCTTCTTTAACTCCTGCTCGAGCCGGAGCAACACCTGATTCCCGCGCTCGTTGCCACCCCACGATTCGCGAAGGCCCGTTTGCAAATTGAAAAGCGCTTCACCGGCTTGCCTGGCCTGATTCCCAGGGCTTGGCGGGCGGTTGCCTTCCAACTGCTCGAGGAGGCTTTCGAGCTGTCCCAGGCCGCGCGCCATCGCTTCCCGGGCGTCGGGCTGCAACGATTCAGTCTCCCTGGCCATTTGCAGGCTTTCGGGCTGGCTCTTCTCGAATGCTTCACTCACTCTGCTCAACGCGTCTTTTGCCTTGCCCGCCGCCTCGGCTTTGCCCGGCTCGCCTTGCGCTTGCGCCAGTTCGTCGAGGGATTGATTCAGCGCCGGCAGGTTCGCGTCGCTCAACGCCTCGCGCAACGGCTGCCCAAACGCCTCGCGTCCGGGCGATTGCTCGGCCATCTGCTTCATTTGCCGCAAGGTTTGCCGGGCCTGCGACGCGGTTTGAGCAAGCTGGCTCGAACCGAAGCTGCCGGGCGATTGCTGGCAGGCGCTGCAGGCAGCGATCTGGCGGTCGAGCATTTCTTTCAATCGATAAGCGTCCACGAGCTGGCGATCGGTGTTTTGCTCCTTCATGGTTTGCTGAAGGTTCTCCAATTGCCGCGCAGCTTCCTGGGTGTTGGTGCGTGCAGCCGCGGACTTTCGCTGCAAATCCTGCGTGGCTCGTTCCATGGCCTGTTGAACCTGGGATGTCTGCGGCTGGAGATTTTGAAAGGGCCGCGGGTGCTGTTGTTGAAACTGGCGCAAGGCTTGTTCAAGCTGCTGCTCGTCCCTCGCCAAAGCCGGGTAATTGGTCCGGGAGGAGGCCTGAGCACTCCCGGCTATCTGTTGCTGTTTCTGAACCGCCTGAGCGATGAAATCCTCGGCGGCTTTGGCTTCGTCGCGAAACTCGGCCATTCGTTGAAGCGGGTCCGCAACCGGTGCTTGCCCGGCCAGTTCCGGTTCTGGAAACGCGCCCGGGTTTTCAGAAACGACCCTTTGAAACCGCTTTCGCGCCGCGACCAATTCCGCAAGGGCGGCGCGCTCCTGCTTTTGCGCGTCCCTCATGGCGTCGGCATCGAGCGAAGTCCCGGCCTGGTCAAGCTGCTTCTCGGCCCGGGCGAGATGATCGAGGGCGGCGCCGATCGGTTTGTCCTCCATTTCCGCGGCCATGCTGGCACGGAGATGTTCGGTGGCGCGAGCCAGACCGGTCTCGGCTTCGGCCAGTTTTTTGCGATCTTGGGCCTGAAGACTGAGTTGCTCCGGAGGATTTTGGATATGTCGATGCGTCTCGCGAATGATCTGTTGCTGGCGGCTGATCAAGGCGGTGAGTTCGTCGAGGCACTGATAAGCCTGCCCGGGCATTTTCATCAGGTCCTCCCGAAACGGGCGCACTTCCATGAAATAAATCTCGGAGGCATAACTGGCGCCGCCTTCCGCGCTGGCGTTGGCGTAATAAGTCAACACGTCCCAGTCCGACAATTGAAGCTCATCGAGATCAACCACCGGGCGATAAACCGCGTAACGGGGTTCCGCAGGCTCGGGGAGCGGATGCTGCCGCTCGTCGTCGCCGTTGACCATGTTTGCCCAGGAAACCGCATTCAAGGTCTCGCTCGATGCGGCTTCGATCTGGAGCGGCACGACATCCAGTTTGGTCACATAGAGGTCGCGGCCAGGCTCCGTGATTCGGACTTCGCCCCAGGTTTGCTTCTGCTCCACGGCGGCAGTGTCCGGCGGCGGAATTTCAAATGGGCTCTCGGCGGAGGCTTCTCCTTTGGCTTGCCTGGCAGCCTCGCGGGCCTGCTGGGCGGCCATCATTCGTTGCCAGGGAGAAAAGCGCTCGTAAAACATCCAGGCTAACGCGATCAGTGCCAGGCACGCCGCCACGCGCAAAAGCGGTCCGCGCACCGGCAATTGCGCCGCGGCTTTCTGCTGCTGCAACACCTGCTCGGTCTGGAACGCAATCCGGCCGTAGAACGGCGAGACTTCGGGCTGGTGTCGCACACGATCGAGAAAGATCAGCGTGTTGAGCCGGTCCAGGAGTCCGGGCTGGCTCTGCTCGATCCGCCGCGCCAGCCAGTGCCGGTCCGGATTACCGGCCAGCACGACCAGAAAGAGAATGCCCCAGCTCAGAAGGGCAGCGACCACCAATAACACGATAAGGGCCCGGGCCGCGCCCGGATGGCTCAGCCAGCCAAGGGTCATGGTCAAGCCCAGCAGCAGAATCAGCGCAACGACCACAATGCCCAGTGTGGCCGAATGTTGCAGGAAGCGGAGCCATTGCCAGCCCGCCGCCGTTCGGGACAGACTCGATTCTGTGCGAGGAAATAAGCGACTCATACCAGTTCCTTTGCTCGATTGGCCCAGGCGCTTTCCAGGGCCAGCAGGATAAGCCCGCCCACCAGCAAACACCACCAAAAGCGCTGCTGGAAAATCCGGTTCCGTGCCGGTTCAACCGGCGGCGCCATCGCAGCGACCCGGGTGGCCGGCTGTTTCCAGACCCGCAACGCCTCGGGCACGACAGTATAAACCAACTGCGATTCCCTGGGCGAGGGATTTACGCTCACGACAGTATCAGGTTCCTCTTTCCCGGGAGCGCGCAGCTCGTACAGGCCGGGTTGATCGGGCAGACGCACCTGCACTTTCCGGTCCGTGACGGCCAGACGCACCAGTTCTCCTTGCTCGCCCTGCAAGAGCAGCTCGCTCGATTTCGAGTGGGGCGGAAGCTCGATGAGGGCGATTGCCCCCGGCTCGTGCGCCGCCGGCGCCGTTTCGCTGGTTCGCGCGCTTTGCAGACAGAGATCGAGGAAAGGGATGAAGGTGGGATGGAACGGCCAGGTGGTTTGATCGCGTTCGAGTCCAAAGCTGGCCACAAAGAGTGTTCCGGGAAATTTTACCCCCTGAAAAAGAACCGGCTGGCCCGCGCCTGAGAACAAAAGCGGGATCGCTTCCCGGCTTTTTAACGGCTCATTTCGAAGGATTCGCACCTCTGCCAGATTGCCGAAATCAGGCGAGCGAAATGGCCGAAAAACCGGGTGGTGCGGAAGAAAGAAAGTGAGAGGCTGCGCGTCGGAGGCGGAGGCTTGATTGCCACTGCCGGGCTCAAAGCCCAACTCCCGCAAGGCGCCAGCGATGATGGGGCTCATCTTGTTCACCAGAACCAGGGCGCCGCGGCGATTGGTCAAATAGCGCCAAAGCAGCGCCCGGGCGTCGCCCGACTGCAGGTAATGGCTTTCCAGGACCAACACTTCGGCGTCCAGGTCGGCGGCCAGCTCCTCTTTCAAGCGCGTCGGATCGAGCAAGCGCATTTGCCAATAGCCGCGCATGACTTCCGGCGCCAGCGCCAGGCGGAGATAGGGCGACTGCGCCAGCAACAAAACTTTCCCCTCCCGGACCGGCGGCAGATTGAAGAAGACCCGATTATCCGCGGGCAAGGCATCGGGACTGCCTTCGATGGAAACTTCTCCGCGAACCCAGGATTTCGGATCGGCTTCCCACTGGGCCTGCACTGTAAAGGCGGGCGGTTGTTCGGAAAGGTTCAGCGAACGTCTGAAGATGGTTTGGCCATGGGCGCGCAATTGAATTTCCGCCAGAGGTCCGGCGCCTTCGTGCGTGACTTTTGCCGTGAATTGGACCAGGGAACGTTCGCCCAGAAAAACTCGCTGCGCTTCCGGGTCGGCCACCGAGAGGTTTGGCGCATTTGTGGCCGCAGGCGGCGCGATTTCGATCTCCACTCCGCTCAGGAAGGGAGGGCTGCTCAGATTTTCGGTCCATTGGTTTTCCTGGTTGTCGGTGTAAAAGATGATTCGTTTTCGGGCGCCCAACGAATTCTCCAACAAGGCCGCGGCCTGTCGGAAGGCGGATAGATAGGACCCGCGTTGATGGGATGGCTGCAATGCCGCGACCGCGTGTTGCGCCGCTTCGCGGTCGTCTCCGAAATTGGCCAGGACACGAGGTTGGGAAGTGAGTTCCACCACCGCGGCCTGTGTCTCCGGACCGAGTGTCGAGAGTTCCCGGAGTAGCCGACTGCGGGCCTGATCGAAGGCGCGGTGCGCCTGATGACTGAGCGTATTGTCGAGCAGGTAAACCCGGCTCTCCTTGACCACGAGGCCGGGATCATCGCGGCTATAAGGCCAGGCAAACGCGGCCACGATGGCGAGCAATGCCAGGATTCGCGCGGCCAGCAGAATCAGATCTCGAAGGCGCAGGGGAGATCGGCGAGGTTCGGGCAGGTCATCGAGGAATTGCAGGGCCGAGAACCGCACCAGTCGCTTCTCCTGCCGCCGGCGCAAGTGCAGCCATATCGGCGCAGCCAGCGCCAGGGCGCCCAGCCAAAACAGGGGATGGAGGAAGGAAAAGGGCATTCTGCGATGGCTCGCGGTTTGAGCGAGGTTACTTCAACCGTTTGCGTTCGGCCAGAAACATGGCCAGCGCCCCCCACGGGTCTGAATCGGTCCGCACAAGGCAGCGTGGCATTTCCAGGCTCTGAAACAACTGGTCATACCGTGCCATGAAAGCCTGGAAACGGGCGAGGTATTTCTCCCGCGCTGCCGCCGGCGAGACCATGCGGCGGACGCCGGTTTCGAGGTCTTCAAAGACGCGGGAGTCGTCAAAGGGAAACTCCACTTCATCCCGATCAAGGATTTGAAAGATGAGGCATTCATGACCGAGAAACCGGAGTTGTTTAAACCCCTGGGCGGCTTCCTCGGAGGGCTCGAGCAGGTCGGAGAAAAACAAGATGACACTGCGCCGATGCACCAGCCGGGCGGCTTCCTCAAGCAAGCGCGCCAGACGCGGGCCGCCGGCGGGTCGAAGCTCTTCGAGGTGACGCAAGATCAGGCCGAACTGCGTGGGTCTTTGGGAG
>CAZCUL010000788.1:0-3521 GCA_964501475.1 uncultured Verrucomicrobiota bacterium
ACGGGACCCAAGGCGCAGGGCCCAGCCACATGTCGTAGTCGAAACCTTCGGGAATGGGTTGCTCAGGCTGGTTCGGCACGTATTGCGAACCGGCGCTGCCGATCATAATTGTCTGCAAGTGTCCGATACGGCCGTTCCGGATAAGTTCGATCGTGTGGCGGAAGTTGTGGCTGGATCGCTGCTGCGTGCCGAACTGAAAAACGACTCCAAAGCGGCGAATGGCTTCGCGCATTGCCTGACTTTCGGCGAGGCTCACGCCCATCGGCTTCTCGTAATACATGTGCTTGCCGCGGCGAGCGGCCTCAAGACCGATGAGTGCGTGCCAGTGATCCGGCACGGCAATGAGGACCGCGTCGATATCGGGCCGGGCCAGCATCTCCCGAAAGTCGTTGTATCCGGCGCACGAGTTATCCTTGTACGCCGTGTTCACGGTATCGCGGGCGCGATTGCGATGCTCGGCCCGTACGTCGCAGATGGCGGACACACGCACGGCAGACTGGTTGACAAGCGACCGCAGGTGGCCGCTGCCCATGCCGCCAACCCCGATCATGCCCATCACGATGCGATCGTTCGCACCACGTGCAGAGTTGGGCAGGATGAGGGGGGCCGACGCGGCCACCAGAAACGTTCGGCGTGTGACTTGCTCCATTACCACTCCAGACGCAGTTGCGCTTGAATCTCCCGCGGAATCGCTGAATCGAACTTCGCGTTGCGGTCTGTCACATTCGTGATTCTACCCGCTCCGCCGACGTTGGTCACCGTCGTGTTCGGCTCCGCGTAGTTCGGGTGGTTCAAAGTGTTGGTGGCCAGGAACTCCAGCCTGAGCCGGGCGCGCTCCCGGATCATGAAATGCTTGGCGATGCTGTTGTGCAGCACTCGTGTCGGAGCGCCGATAATCGTGCCGCGGCTGGACGTGCCGAACCGGCCTAAAGCCGGCGCAGCGAAAGCGCCCACGTCGAACCAGCGATCCACGGTGGGATTGTCGAGATTCGGATCGTTCAGAATATCGGGCCGTATTGTCACTTGCGGCCGTGTATTGTTCGGTGTAAATCGGGTTCCCGTCGGATCCGGGCCGGACCAAAGCGGTGTCAGCGCGCGTCCTGTTTCGAGCGCCACGATCGTGGAAAGCTGCCAGCCTCCGAAGATGCCGTTCACGATGGGGTGAGCAGCGCTCATGAACGGCCTTCCCTTGCCGAAAGGCAAGTCATACATCATGTTTGCGGAGAAGCGATGAACGGGAAGGCGCTCCCACCATGTGCGATCGCGCAAGCGGTTGTAAGCATCCTCGGCTCCTTCGCCATTCTCCATATCTCCGATGTCCCGCGCCCACGTCCAGAACGCCTGGTAATACAGACCGTTCTTCGGCTTGCGCTGAGCCTGTAGGGTGAGCGCATGGTATTGATGACCGCCCCCGTTCGAAAAATAGTTGATGTTGGGATAATTAGGAAACAGGCGTGGCTTTTGAGTAAACAGCCGCTCGTCCGCGATCGGTTGATTCACGTTCTGGTTCCACACGCCCTGACGCGTGCCGGTTCCGTTATACGAAGCCATGAAGCCGGTATCCCACCGTTGGTGCTCGATGGTGAACGAGTACTGCATATACTTTGCGATCCGAATGTCGGGGCGGATTGCGTTTGGGATGCTGACCGTGGTGGGGCCGCCCGTGCCTGTGGACGGAAACATGATGGGCAGCAGCAGCGGGTTTGTGAGCGAGTTCGTGTAATCCGGCTCATTGATGACGAACGGAACGCTCACAACACTCGTTCCTTGAGGCGCAATGTTGTGCGCGAGTCCAAAACCTCCCCGAACCACGGTGCTGTTCGCGGCGAACGGCCGCCAGGCGAAACCAAAGCGGGGCTGGAAGTTGTCCTTGTCCGTTTTGATCAGTGAACGATTCGGCAATCCGGCCGCAGAGGCTCCGATCACGTCCACGTAGCCAAGCGGCATCAGCGGACTTACTTGACCCAGCGAACCGTCGGGGACGACAATCTTGCCCGTGGCGATGTCGAAGACCGCTTGCAGGTCGTTGGCCTCCGTCCACGGCGAGTGCATGTCCCATCTCAGTCCCAACGTTAAGGTCAAATTGGGCAGGATCTTCCAGTCGTCATTGAAATAGTAGCCCTGACTCCACCGTTGCCTATCCTGCCTTACGGCTGGAAAGTTTCGCGACATCGTGGTTGGAATGCCGAGCAGGAAGTCGGCATAAGCATGTCCGGTGAAACGATCGCTGAACGTCGTGGAGCCAAAAAGGCCGCCTCCCTGCCGGTAGTCCTCGAAAGTAGAGAGCCGCAGGTTCGTACCGAATTTGAAGGTGTGTTTGTTGCGGAACCACGTGACATTATCGATGTAGTTGTGAACCAGATCCTGGCCGCAGGGGCTGCAATAAGCGGTGGCGGAGATGCCCGATACCGCAAGATTCTGAAAATTGAATGCCGGCATGCCCCCAACATCCGGCAGGTTCGGCGCAATGCCCTGCAGTCCCAGTTCGGCGACGACATCGGCTCCGCGAATGGGTGAAGACGCAGGCTGCCGCTGCGACGCCAGACCGTATCGAAACTCGTTCGAAAGCGTCGGACTGAATGTATAAGTATGCGCCAGGGTCAGCGTGTCCATATTCCGCTGGCTGACCCCCTTGCCCTCAATGCCGGGGAGATTCGTCACCGGAGCGTCGAAGTTCCAGCGAACCGCCGTCCATCGCCCATACAGGAA
Organism: uncultured Verrucomicrobiota bacterium; assembly: GCA_964501475.1. Classification (GTDB taxonomy): domain Bacteria; phylum Verrucomicrobiota; class Verrucomicrobiia; order Limisphaerales; family CAZCUL01; genus CAZCUL01. The sequence goes on from CAZCUL010000788.1 coordinate 2,710, forward strand.
TTGCTTGTCGGAGATGCGATGATCCAGCCGGTTCGTGATCGTCGGCTGATGGACGAAGGGGAACAAATAGTTTTCACGGTAATTGTTATTGACGAAGACATTCGTATCGCCAAAATTAGGTCGGAACAAGAAGCGCTCCTGAATGCGGGTCGAAACGGGATTTAAGCGGGTAGTTGGAATCACATTGCCGGCGAACGGAGCGTTGCCATTGAACGGATCCCGGAGGGGTGTACTTACGCTGCTGAAATCGCCTGTCCGCCATGCATCGAGCGGTACCGTGCGGTTCACGTTGCTGTTGCGCTGGCTGCCGAGTGCGACCTCGGTGGTGTGAAAAAAGAAAGTTCTGTTGCGCCCGTTGAAGATTTTCGGAATGATGATGGGACCTCCGGCGGAGAGGATCAACTGGTGCGAGCGTCCTGTATTGCGGGCATTATTGAACGGATTGCGCGCCCGGAAAGCTGGTGTCGAATAATAGTCCGCCAGCACTCCATGAAACTCGTTTGTGCCGCCGCGGCTAATGAGCGCGACCTGTCCCATGGTCTGCTGTTCGGCCGAGGCTTGCGCCACCTCAATACGCATCTCCTGCACCAATTCCGTGCGATCCAGAAGGGGACCGATGGGACTGCCGCCGGCGCCTGCCACTGACGTACCGTCGATCGTAGCCTCGCCCTGATTGTTGCCGGAACCCGCGAAGCGGATCTGGAATGCTCCGGAGCGTTCAATCTGCGGCGTCATCGTGAAGTAATCCCATGCGCGGCGAAGCGTCAGCGGGAGCGCGCGCATCACCTCGCGATCCTTGGTATTCGCGATGC
>CAZCUL010000789.1:0-9802 GCA_964501475.1 uncultured Verrucomicrobiota bacterium
CTGGCGCTGGGGCCGCTCAAGTTCGGGACGCCGGTGGTTCTCGAAGACCGCGTCGTACCGCCGCAAAACGCAGCGGAGTTTCTCATTCAAAGCTGGCCTGTGGGCTGGGGATATACGCTGCTGGCAATTGTCTTCTTTGCCAGCATCCCTCTTTGGCGATGGCCAGCGGGTCTGCCGAAGTGGGTTGTGGCGCTCCCGGCCATCTGGTGGGCCTGGCAAGTCCTCAGCGGTTTGGGCACGGTTGATTCTGCGCTCACGGTGCCCACCCTTCAGCATTTCCTTTCCTGCGTGATCTCTTTTTACGTCGGTTTGTTTGCATTTAGCCGCTTGAGAGTGGCGTTCCCGGCGTGGGGAGGATTGGTTGCCGGTTTTGCCATAGTGCTGGCTGTCGGCTGGCGGCAGCATTTCGGCGGATTGGAAGTGACACGCCAATACTTCTATGAGCTGCCCAACTGGCAGGAATATCCGCGCGAATTCATCATCAAACTCGCCAGCAATCGCATTTTCTCGACCTTGTTTTATCCAAACGCCCTCGCGGGAGTGATCCTGCTTTGGTTGCCGGTCGTGCTTGTTCTTCTCTGGGGCGCGACTCGGAAGTGGGAACGGAAAGCTCGGCTAATTCTGGCGGGGCTGACGGCGGTGGCTGGCCTGGCCTGCCTCTACTGGTCCGAATCAAAGGCCGGTTGGTTGATCGCCCTGGCGATGTCCTCGATCCTCTTCCTGCATCTCAGATTGAACGCGAAAGCCAAGTTGGTGACGGTTGCGGTTCTGCTCGCCGCTGGACTGACCGGATTCATGGTCAAATACTCGGGCTACTTTGAGCGCGGCGCGACCAGCGTGGGCGCGCGTTTTGACTATTGGCGGGTCGCTGCCCAAATCGTCGCCGAACACCCTTTGCTCGGCTCCGGTCCGGGGACGTTTATGGTGGGGTATAAAGAGCGGAAATCGCCGGAGGAGGAAATGGCCCGGCTGGTCCACAACGACTATCTCCAACAGGCAAGCGATTCTGGATTACCCGCTTTCCTGGTCTATGCCGGCCTTTTTTGGGCTTCTCTGGCGCTCCTGTATCGTCAAAGGAAGCTGGCCACTCCGCTTCAGTGCGCTGTCTGGCTCGGCCTGGTTGGAATCACCTTACAGGGGCTTGTCGAGTTCGGACTTTATATCCCGGCAATCGCCTGGCCGCAGTTTTTGCTGCTGGGATGGCTTTGGGGAACTATCTCAAAGCCATCTGCCTGAAATTGGGAAGTCGCCGTTAACCTTAACGCCGCTCAAAAGTGGGGCTAAACTCCCCATTTCTATGAGTTTATCGCCCTTTTTCGCGCCAGTCCGGCCCCGAAGAATCTTTAGCGCTTGACGCATAAGTTGCTGCTGCATAGTTTCGCCCCGGATTCGGTATTTTCGCCAGGCAGTGTCATGGCCGGACCGCTGCTTTTTTACTTGATGAACAGACCAGTGAATCAGACGTCCTCGCGCGAGTTCAACCGGGAGGGGGCATCGTGGACCTAAAGGACATTAAGGCCATCATTGACCTGATGAAAAAGAACTCGCTGGCGGAGTTCGAACTCGAACGGGCAGATTTCAAGATCAAGTTAAAGCGAGGCCATTTAGCCGGGCAAAACGACGAGGTCTCGGGCCATTCCACAGCTTTGCTACCGGTGGGAACGATGCCGCTGCCTTCGCCACTGCCGGTAACGGTGCAACCTCCTCAGGGAGGTCTGCCCGCTTCTCCGCCGGCGGAGAGCAGTGATGTGGAGATCAAGTCGCCCATGATCGGCACTTTCTACAGGGCACCTTCGCCCGAATCGGCCAACTACGTCGAGATCGGCACTGAGGTCAGTCCGGATACGGTGGTTTGCATCATCGAAGCGATGAAGGTCATGAATGAAATCAAGGCCGAAGCCAAAGGCGTGGTTACGCAGATACTGGTTGAAAGCGCCAAGCCGGTCGAGTTCGGCCAGGCACTGTTTAAAATCCGACCGAACTGATGCGCCGGACCGAGATTTTGATTAACCCGGGCGACTCATTCTCGACGAATCCGTTCTCACCTCCATGTACGAGAAAATCCTGGTAGCGAACCGAGGCGAAATCGCCGTTCGGGTTATCCGCGCCTGCAGAGAGCTGAATATTCGAACGGTGGCGGTGTATTCGGAAGCGGATGCCAACTCGATGCACGTGCAATTGGCCGACGAGGCCATCTGCATCGGCAAATCGCCCAGCAGCGAAAGTTACCTGCGGATCGACCGGATTATCAGTGCCGCCGAGATCACCGATGTCGATGCCATTCATCCCGGTTACGGGTTTCTTTCTGAAAACGCCCATTTTGCGGAGATCTGCGAGAGCTGCAACATCCGCTTCATCGGGCCTAATTCGCGGGCCATGACTGCCTTGGAGGACAAGGCGGTCAGTCGGGCATTGGCCAAGAAAGCAGGCGTGCCCATTCCGCCGGGTTCAGACGGGAATGTGGGTGACGAACAGGAAGCTCTGCAAACGGCCAAAAGGATCGGTTATCCCGTAATGATCAAGGCCATTGCGGGCGGAGGCGGGCGGGGCATGCGCGTGGCCCATAACGACATCTCCCTGGTCAAAGGCTATCACACCGCGCGTACCGAAGCGGAGAAGGCTTTTGGCAACTCAGGCGTTTACATCGAGAAATTCATCGAGAACCCGCATCATATCGAGTTTCAGATTGTGGCCGACACCCGCGGAAACATCATGCACCTGGGCGAGCGGGACTGCTCGATCCAGCGGCGCAATCAAAAGCTCGTGGAGGAGACGCCTTCGCCCCTCATGGACGGCAAGTTTAAGGACCTGCGGAAAAAGATGGGGAAAGCGGCCATACGCATCGCCGAGGTCGCCCAATACACCAACGCCGGCACAGTCGAATTCCTCGTCGATGATGGAGGCAACTTCTATTTCCTCGAAGTGAACAAACGCATTCAGGTCGAGCATCCTATCACGGAGGAAGTGACCGGCGTGGACCTGGTTAAACTCCAGATCATGATTGCGATGGGCGAACCGATTAAGCTGAGCGAGAAACAAATATCCTTTAAGGGTCACGCCATCGAGTGTCGCATCAATGCCGAAGACCCCTTTGACGCCTTTCGCCCCTGTCCAGGCCGGATCGAGATGTACTATGCCCCGGGCGGGTACGGCGTGCGTGTTGATAGTCACGCTTACGCGGGATATACCATTCCATCGCACTACGACTCGATGATCGGCAAGCTCATTACCCACGGCAAAGACCGTCGGGAAGCCATGGACCGAATGAGCCGCGCCCTGGCCGAATACATGATTACCGGCGTGAAAACGACCATTCCGTTCGAGCAGGCCATTCTGCAGGACCCAAACTTCCGCCGTGGCGTTTATTCGACCAACTTTATCGAACAACTCCTTGGGGGCGCTCGCCGCGAATTGATTGAGGAGAAGGCATGACAATGCCATCCTCACGTTCCTCATCATTATTGATCACTGATCGCTGACCCGTGACTCCTCTTCACGCCTGCCGACTCTACGCCTTCGTCGATACGGCTTACATGCACGGGCGTGATCCCGCGGACGTAGCGCGACAACTTGCCGATGGCGGCGCTGACCTGATTCAATTGCGCGCCAAAGGTTCATCACCCAAGGAGATGCGAAAAATGGCGGAGACAATTCTGTCCATCTGCCAGCAGGCGGGGATTTGGTTTGTGGTCAACGATTCTCCCACAATTGCCGCGGATGTGGGTGCTCCGCTTTGCCATCTTGGGCAGGAGGATTTTTTTGATGGAGGCCACAGGCATTGTTCTGAGATTTCGGAGCGCTATCCCGGCCTGCACATTGGTCTCAGCACCCATTCGCCGGAGCAGGCTGAGCGCGCCGTCGCAGCCGCGCCCGCATATATCGCAATCGGGCCGGTTTATCCCACTCGGACCAAACCCGGTCGAAAAGCGGCGACGCTCGAATATGTCCGCTGGGCCGCCGCAAACGTGAAAACACCGTGGTTCGCCATTGGCGGAATAAACCTGCAGAACGTGGATGATGTCCTGGCTGCGGGCGCCGCCCGCATTGCCGTGGTCTCAGCGATTCTCAGCAGCGGTGGAATCTCCCGGGCGTGTAAAGGATTCAAAGCGAGGCTTCTGGCTGCACCCGATGTTCCAGGGTAGGGCGAACCTCCCACTTTGGCCGCGCGCACAGGATGGACGACGGGCGAATCTTGCCCATCAGCTTTAGCACGTTCCGGAAAGAAAGCGGTAGAGGACCGGCAGAGCGCAGCGGCGACGGCCCTTTGTGGCTCCGGCTTCTGCCACGACCGAGAAAGCCAAAGCAATGTCGCTTTCGCTGTGGCGGGATTGCCACCGCAATCCAAATTGAACCAGCCGAGTCGTGCGGAAACATCGATGGCTGCGGCTCGCCGAAACGGACTCGCCCTACCGTTGGAACCGCGGTGAGGTAACGTAAGGGAAGGTCATAAAAAAACAGCGGCGAGTAACCCGAACTCGCCGCCTGCTTTTACTATTAACCTCCGTACCCTTCTGAATAAAGGGCTCGGCGTGGAAGGAGGATTATTTGCGGTGGCGCCGCCAGACCCAGCCCAGAAGGCCGAGCAACCCGAGGCCCATCAGAGCTAAGCTCGAGGGTTCAGGGACGACAGCGACGACATACATGTTGCCGCTTCCGGTGGTTTGACGAATGGAGCGCGTAACGAAATCGCCTGGCCCCACCTCTTTGCTGTAGATAGCGAAAAACTGGTTCAGGCTCTCACCAGGGCCAGCATTATGATGTGTTCGGTCGTCCGGACCGGCGACGGTGGCACCCTCATCAAGGCCGATGTAGTCGGCCTGGCCATCGGGCATGATGCCGGTGTTCACGCGGACCCAGCCGTCATTGATCACCCAGGCAAGACTTCCACCGAGATCCGGGTCAGTCGAGTTTGGACTGCTCGTGGCATGGCTGGCCGAGCCGTTGAGCCGATTATCCAGCAGCAGGTAGGCAGTCGAAAGTGTGTCCACCGTATAGGTTGCAATGTAGCTGTCCGGGGTATTGGCTTCGCCCGCAGTACGATTCGCATTCGCATTCGCAACGTACTGCGCGCCGATCAAATAGGATGGAAATCCTACCAGCGTTCCAGTGTTGGCGGTTGCGAGCAGGCCGGTATCGGGATTGAAACGGGCCGAGGTAAGCTCGTGCGTCCGATCTACATACACAAAAGACTCTTCCCCCAATGGAAGGCTTTCGATCTGAGGAGGAACAGCGGCGAGGTTGGATCCTGTCTGGGAAACAGCCGTTAGTGCGCCTTGAGCCGACGTCGAACAAATAATCGCGCCAGCCAGAAGAATAGATAGTTTAGGGAACGCTTTCGTGACTCGAGTTTTCATAGGCATAGTTGTAGTGCCAGGTTACTTTTCAGTGGAACAGTCGTGTTTGTATCAGGAACGAGCTCTCATTGTCAACAAGTTTTTGAACGTGTCCAAAGAATCTCAAAATCTCTGGTAACAATTTAGCAACGTCCCTGGGAGACTTCCCCGAACGGCGCGGAGAGTCGTCATAGCCCGGCGTTTGAATCCGGGGGCTGAAGGGTGCGTCGGAATCTCAAGGTTATGGCTCAGTCCAAACAGACCTTTGCATGCGCGGGCTTCCACTCAATGAAAGTTAGCCGGCGTTGCGCCCTCAAAGTCGGCGGTCTTGGCCTGCTCGGTCTTACCATGCCCAAAATCCTCCGGGCTGAAGCGCAAGTCAGGGGGATTGTTCCGCGCGCCAAGTCGGTCATTTTCCTCTTCCAATTCGGAGGCCCAAGCCACGTGGACATGTTCGATCGGAAGCCGGAAGCGCCGGAAGGAGTGCGCGGTCCTCTCGGTTCGATCCCAACCAGCGTTCCCGGTCTGCACTTGTGCGAAGGGCTCGAACGGCTGGCCAAGGTGATGGACAAGGTCACCCTGATCCGCTCCATGCACCATTCGATGAAGAACCACAACTCGGCGTCCTACTACGCGCTGACGGGTCACGCTCCTCCGTTGGACGACATCCGGCTGCGCGATTCGCTCGACCTTTTCCCTGCTTACGGATCGGTGGTGGATAAGCTGGCGCCAATCGGCCTGGAGATGCCGACGGCTGTTTCGTATCCTTACGTCATTGCCGACGGCTCGACCACCCCGGGGCAGCACGCGAGTTTTTTGGGCAAGGCGCATGATCCCTTGCTGATCACAGAAGATCCGAGCAGCCCGAATTTCAGCTTGCCGGAACTGAGCCTGCCCGCGGATTTGCCCTATCAACGGTTGGAACAACGACGGGCATTGCAGCAGTTGATCGATTCCCAATCCAGGCTGCTTGACTTTTCCGCGGCTGCCCGGGGGCTCGATGCCTACTATCAAAAGGCGCTGGCCATGCTGAATTCGCCTCGATTGCGGCGGGCCTTCGATTTGTCGGTTGAACCAGACAGCTTGCGCGACGCCTATGGGCGTCACACTTACGGCCAGAGCTGTCTGCTGGCCCGGCGGCTGGTCGAGGCCGGCACCAGATTCGTGACTGTTTATTTCTCGCCCAACATTGGCGGTCAGAGCACCACTTCCGGGGGCTGGGACACGCATGGGTTCAACAACACCCGGATGTATCCCATCGTTCAGAAGTACCACCTGCCGATCACGGACCAGACCTTGCCCACCTTCCTGATCGATCTGGATAACCGCGGTTTGCTCGATGAGACGCTGGTGGTGTGGATGGGCGAGTTCGGACGCACTCCGCGAATCAACGGCAACGCCAGTCGCGATCATTGGCCGCAGTGCTACACGGTGTTGCTCGCCGGCGGCGGCGTGAAGCGCGGCTTCATTTACGGCGCCTCGGACAAGACTGGGGCCTACCCCGCGGAAAATCCGGTGCGGCCCGACGACCTGGCAGCGACCATCTTTTATCTTCTCGGGATCGACCCGCATACGGAGGTGTATGGTGTGGGCGAACGGCCGCTGCTGATCGCCGAAGGCAATCCCATTCACGAAATCCTGGCTTGAGGGCACGCGTGCTGAACCGGTTGACACGCGTGACGCTTCTTGTGTCCATGCCGCTTTTCATTGTCCAGCCTGCTCATGCGGCCAGTCCGGCTTTGCGCGCCGCCACTCCGGCCGCGGTCATTCCTGGCGAGACCAACCGCATAGAATTCTCCGGCGATGCGCTCGAAGGAGCGCTGCAATTCTGGAGCAGCTTTCCAGCACAGATTGGTTTTCGCGCCGACACCCAGAACCCCGACACCGCCATCGCCGAACTTGGCATTCCGCCCGAGACCCCGGTAAGTATTGGCGCGGTGCGGTTGGCCACAAAGAATGGAGTCTCGGACCTGCTTTTAATGATGATCGATGATCTGCCCGGCATCGAGGCTGGCAGTGGAAATCACTCTCCAACCACAGCGCGCCGCCTCGACTTGCCTGGCGCCATCGATGGCGCGTGCCGGCCGCTCAAGATGAATTATTACAAATTCACCCTCGCGGAGGCAGCCGAAGTCTCGGTCGAAGTGGTGGCTCAGCGGCTGGGCTCAAAGCTCGATCCGGTGATCCGGTTGCTCGATGGGAAAGGGCGCGAGTTCCTGCACATGGATGATGAACCCACCACAGGAAGGGATTGCCGCTTTCGCCACAAGTTTACTGAGCCCGGTGAATACTATCTCGAAGTGCGCGACGTCCTGTATCAGGGCGGCGCGGAACATCGGTATCGCCTCCGCGTCGGCGACTTTCCGCTGATCTCCTATCCGTTTCCTCCGGCAATTGAAGCCGGATCGACGCAGACGGTGGCATTTCTTGGACCGGCGGTGGAAGGGTTGAAGGCCAAAAGCGTCTCGGCACCCGCGGAGGTGGATCTGATGTCATTGTCCGCGCCATTCGAGGACGGAGCTGGTTCTGGATTTGCCACTTTGCGCATCTCGAATTTACGCGAACTTCAGGAATCCGAACCAAACGACAAACCGACCAACGCGAACCGCATCGAACTTCCGGGAGCCGTCAGCGGCCGATTCGCCATTGAACGGGAAGTTGATTATTTCGAATTCGAGGCGAAGAAGGGCCAACGCTGGGTTTTTCGCGGCCAGACGCGCTCGCTCGGTTCGCCGTGCGACCTCTTTATGCGTTTGGAAAGGGCCGACGGCGGCACCCTGGCTGAAGCCGACGTCGCCGGTGCAAATGAAGGCACCTTGGAACAGACCTTTGCGGCCGATGGGATTTACCGGCTGCGGGTAGAAGAGCTCAGCCAGCAGAGCGGTGCGCTGTTGATTTATCGCATCGAGGCGACTCGCTTCGAACCCGGTTTCGATCTGAGCATTGAGACGGACAAAGTGGAAGCGACGCCGGGCGGCCAGTTCAGTCTCAAGGTGACGTGTGCGCGCCGCGAGTTCGACGGTCCAATCGAACTTTCGGTCGTGGGAGCAGAGGGGCTGATTTCAAGCGATAAGTCCGTTATCCCGGAAAAGAAAACCGAAGCCACCTTGAAGGCAAAAGTGTCGCCTGAGGCAGAGCCTGGTCGGATGCTCCACTTTAAGGTGGCAGGACGCGCGCAGGCCAATGAGCAAAGCTTCGAATCTGTTGCCAGCACTCGCCCGGCCCTCCGCAAAGCTTTTCCCTCGATGCGAAATCTTCCTGAGCAATTGGATGGCTGGGTCTGTCTAGGCATCCGGGCGAAACAAGATTAGCCTCTCGATCCGAACCTGGAGGCCCGCCTGAACAATGAATATTGCCAGAGAAACGTGATCAGGCCTTGGGATAAAGCTGCGCGACGTAATCACCATAGCCATTGTAAAGCTGGGTGCGGGCGTGGTTTCCGGTATCGATCATTTTCTCGATGACTTGTGACCAGCGCGGATGCGGCACCCGCGGGTCCACGTTCGATTCAAATGGATATTCGGCAGGCGCGACCGTCTCCCAGAAGCTCGACGGGTTCTCGCGGACAAATTCAATCTTCACAATCGACTTGATGCTTTTATAGCCGTACTTCCACGGCACAACAATGCGGACGGGAGCGCCATGCTGCTTCGGCAGCGGCTTGCCGTAAATCCCGGTCACCACCAGGGTGAGCGGATGCATCGCCTCGTCCAATCGCAGGCCTTCGAAGTAAGGCCACGGGTAATTGCCAGGCGCCCGCATGCCCGCCGCCTCGTCGGGTCGGTTAAAGCTTTCGAACCGGACGAACCGCGCCTCGGGCTGCGGAACGACTTTTTCCACCAGGTTGCGAAGCGGAAACCCAATCCAGGGAACGATCATCGCCCACGCTTCCACGCAGCGAAAACGGTAAACGCGTTCCTCCAATGGAAACATCTCGACGAGCTCCCGCACCTGCAGGGTCAGGGGATGCTGGACCAGCCCGCCGATTTCGACTGCCCATGGGCTGATCTGAAAACCCTCGACCGCCTTTCGCACACCGCCCTTGCCGGTCGAGAACTCGTAGAAATTATTGTAGCGTCCGGCTTTGCCTTCGTTGGTGAGACGCCATCCCGGATCGAACTCGCGATTCCGCGGCGCCGGATAGGCGCCGGCGCTGTCTCGAGCTCCCGGGTCTGAGCAGCCCGCCAAAAGTGCCGCGCCTGTGATTCCAAGCTGCTTCAAAAAGGAGCGCCTGTTCAGGACCGCTTCTTCGGCTGTGACAAAACGCTCCGGAATATGCCAGCCCGGGCGGATAATCAAATTCGACATGGATCGCTACCTGGGAGCGTAATCGAGTTCCGGCCGGATGACGAATGTCCAAAGCGCGTAACCCTTCTCGTTCACATGCAGATTGTCCTTTTCGAACAGCTCGGGACGCGGCTTGCCATCTTCGCCAATCATGGGCGTAAAGATGTCGATGTAGCGCAGAT
>CAZCUL010000790.1:0-5807 GCA_964501475.1 uncultured Verrucomicrobiota bacterium
ATCTTGCTTTGCGGGCTCCTGTTTCCCCAGCGCGCCCCTGCGCCACTGATCTATACTCCTGGCGAAGGATGGCGTTACGAAAAGGTCGGTGGAAAGGGCGAGTGGCAAAAATTTCGCGCCAAAGATCAACTCGAAGGGGCCAAGGAGGCGTTTGCACAGCAGGACTACGGTTTGGCCTTGAAGGCCTCCCGCCGTGTGGTGAACCGGTGGCCCTTTTCCGATTACGCTCCCGAGGCGCGTTACTTGATGGCCCGCTGTTATGAGGCGAAGGGATTTGATGAAAAAGCGTTCAAGGCTTACCAAAGATTGCTTGAGCGCCATCCCAAGCTCGAAAACTACGATGAAGTCGTTTCCCGCCAGTTCGTCATCGCCACCCGCTACCTGAATGGCCAATGGTTCCGGCTCTGGAATTACATCCCCGTTTTTCCATCCATGGGCAAGACGATCAAGATGTACGAGCAGATCGTGAAGAACGGCCCATACAGCTCGGTCGCCCCGCAAGCCCAGATGAACATCGGCCGCGCTTACGAGAAGAAATTCTTCACGAAGTACACCGAGGCGGCCAAGGCCTTCGAAGTCGCCGCAGACCGGTATAGCGAACAGCAGGAGGGAATCGACGCTCTTTACAGGATGGCAGAAGCCTATTTGAAGCAGGCTCAAAGCGCCGAATACGACCAAAGCATCGCAGCTCAGGCCATCGCGACCTTTACCGATTTCATTGCTTTGTATCCAAATGACCCCCGCGTCACCGAAGCCCGGACCCATATCGCCAGTCTGAAAGTGGAGCAGGCCCGGGGCAGTTTCGATATCGCCCACTACTATGAAAAGCGGGGGAAATGGGATGGCGCCAAGATTTATTACAATGCGGTCGTCGATACCTTGCGGGAGAGCCCCGACCATCCGCGCGTGGAACTGGCCCGGCGCCGGATCGATGCCATCAACAAGCGCCTTGGGAGTTCTCCGTAAATACCATGCCGCGCTTGTGCTTTTCAGCCTTCTGTGCGGTCGCCCTCGTCGGTTGCGCCGGTTATCAGGTAGGTCCGACGAATGGATCGGAGGCCGGAGCCCGCTCCATTCAAGTCAACCCTTTCTCCAATGCCACCATGGAGCCGCGCTTGAGCGCCTCCGTGACTTCCGCCCTGCGTGAACGTTTGATGCAGGATGGCACTTACCGCCTGAACACCAGGAATTCCGGCGACATTATCGTCTCAGGCACGATCACTGATTTCAATCGGGCCGAAGTATCCTTGGAACCGGACGATGTCTTGACGCCGCGGGACTATCGGTTGTCGTTGGCGGCCCATGTCAAAGCCATCGAACGCAGCACCGGCCGGGTCATTCTGGATCAGACCGTCGCGGGACGAACCACTATCCGGATCACCGCGGATCTCAGCAGCGCCGAACGCCAGGCTGTCCCGCTCCTGGCGGACGACCTGGCTCGCAACGCCACTGCTCTGTTGGTGGACGGCCTCTGGTAGATAGCATCCCATTGGGCTCAAAGCGGAGAGAGGCCGACCCGCAATCATCAAGTTTGGCATAATATCCGGGATTGCCTGGATTGAGCGGTTTTGGTAAAAGGCGGTCTGGTTATGTTCCCCTTCCAAGAAAGCCTCGACGGCAAAGCCGCTTATAACCGATTCTCGCGCTGCGCCTTTACCCTCATCGAACTGTTGATCACGATGGCCTTGATCATTGTGTTATTTGTGATGCTGCATGGTTCCGGTTCGCGCAGCTATCAGCAGCGCCAGCTTTTGGCCTGTCAGAAGAACCTCAAAACCGTTTACATCGCGTTGCAACTGTACGCGAATGATCATGCCGGCGCCTTTCCCATCCGGCCCAATGCCCAAACTTCCGAAGACCCGCTAAGTATGCTCGTGCCGCGTTACACGTCGGTGACCGAGATTTTCACCTGCCCGGGAAGCAAGGACGAGCGATTGCCCGAAGGCCAGCCGTTCGAGCGCCGGAAAATCAGTTACTCCTATTTCATGGGAACCCGGATCGACGCCGGAAGGGAATTGCTCATGTCCGACGAACAGATCAATGCGTTTCCCAAACTGCAGGGTAAACCGCTCTTTTCAACCGACGGCAAACCGCCAGGCGACAATCACAACAAATACGGCGGCAACCTGATGTTCTGCGACGGCGAAGTAGAAACCCGTTCTCCAAAGGCGAAGGAATCAATCGTCCTGGCTGATGGAATCGTGCTCCTGAATCCGCGTCCATAAACGCTATGACCCTCAAGGTTCAGTGCAACTGCGGCGTCAAGTATGCCATTGACGTCACTGAAGCAAATCTGGCCAACCCGGTTCAGCTCGTCTGCCAGAGCTGTGGAGCGGACAATTCCGATGCCGTTAATTACATCATTCGCCAACAGTTCGCCGGGCAAACCCAAACCCAGCCCTCGCTGTCGCCCACGCGCCCCACGGCTCCGCCACCGCCAGCCACTCCCGTCGCAGGCGCCGGCTCTCCGAAAGCGCAGTTGCGCGTGGCAGCTCCGGTCCACTCTGCCGGCCCTGCGGAACCTGTCGACACGGGTGCGCCTTCCGTCCGACCCTGCTTAGGGCATCCCGGCCAGTTCGTGAGCGGGCAATGTCTGGTCTGCAAGAAGCCAATGTGCCCGAACTGCATGGAGCAGTTCGGTTACGTCTGCTCCGTTTACTGTCAGTCGCAAGCGGAGAGCCAGGGGATCGACGTCCCGGCGTACCTCAATCAGAAGACGGTTGTTCAATCTCGCAGCCGCGGCCGAGCGCGCCTCATCGGTGCGACCGTCGCCTTGCTCGTCGTCACTCTCCTTGGTGCTTTGGGCTGGTATTGGCTGGTCGGTTCGCGCCCGAAGGTCGTCTTCTCAGTGAAGCTTTCCGAGAACAACTACAACACCTTTTGCAGGCTGATGGGGACTGACCAAGCCTTGCTTCGGCACGGGAACCGGCTGGCCCGTTACGATGTCATCGAGAAAAAGGAGGTCTGGTCTGTCCCGGTGGTGACAGAAAAGGACCTTTCGGAGGCCGCGGCTGAAGCCTTGGCAGAACAGAAGAAGTGGAAGGCCGAAATGCAGGCTCTCTTCCGCAACCAGGCGCCTTCGCCCCCGGCGAGCTTCGCCGAGTCGGCGGGGCGCAGGAAACCGACTGAAGCGGACGAGATCTCCGAACTGGCGGAAGGGATGGAAGAGCAGTTGTTGTCGCGCGTGCGCATTCACGTAAGCGGAGAAGATATCTGCCTCATTTATCCGCGGAAAATCGTGCGGCTCGATTGGGCCACCGGACAAGCCAAAGGCGAGACCGCTCTTCCGGGCAAGCTGGTCCGGGTGGAAGCCACAGATCATTCTTTGCTCGCTATCTGCGACAATGAACCGGGCCGAAAAATCCTGACGCACCTGAAGCTGGCCTCCGGCGAGACGCGGACCGCCGAGATTACTCCCCCTGCCCCGGAACGGCCGGGGACGCCCAGAACCGTCCCGGGCACCACCCCTGCCCGGTTCGCGGCGGCCATGGTTGAGGATGAAGATCTCGGTATCGAAGAAGGCATTCGCGTTATTCCATTTCGGACTGAACTGGTCAATGCCGGCCGGAATATTGCCCAGCTAACGGTGAAGCTGGTCGAGAAAAAGATCGTTTCCTACAAAACGATGAAGGAGCCGACCGGCAGTTCCGCGCTCGAAAACGTTTCAGCGGCCAACTCGATGGCGGTGGCCAACGAGGTGTTTAACGAATGGCAAAAGGAACGCACCGGCGGTGTTCGGCGCGAAGATGAAAGCCTTTATCGTGTGACGATTGACCGCTTTCTGGCCGAGGGAAGCTCACCATGGACCGGAGAAGTCAGTGGCCCGCCCAAACTTTATTGCCTCCCGAGCGTGGACGTTCTGGTGGCCGGCAAGAGCCTGGTCGTCTTTGACAAGTCCAACAAGAAACTTTGGGAATCCAGGCTCAACTATCCGGTCGCGGACAGCCCGTTGCTGGACGACGGCATGTGGGACATGGATTCGCTCGATCGCTCCGCGCCATGCCTCGAGCGCGAGAACACGCTTTATTTCTTCGATCAAGGTGTTCTGACCGCTTTTGAAATCGCGAGCGGAACCGTGCAGTGGCGTCTGCCCAGCATCGGCGTCTCACGTCTGCAATTCGATAACAAGGGGATGCTCTACGTCTCGACCACCGACGCCAGCCCCGACAAAATCCAATACTCGGACCAGGTGGACATCATGCAAAAGACCGCGCCGGTGATCCTGAAGGTGGACCCGAAGACCGGAAAAACCCTTTGGAAAGCAGAGCGCACCGGCCAGACATGTTATTTTTCCGGAAAGTTCGTTTACGCTACCGAGTCCTCCGCTGGCGAAACCGATCCTTTTCGGATCACGGCAGCCGTGAAGCCGCACCTTCGCATCTACCGCCTGAAACCGGGCAACGGCCGCGTGATTTGGGAGCATTACACTGGCAAATCACCGACCAGCATCGACTTTTACGAGAATACAATTCAGGTGGTTTTCCACGACGAGATGCGCATCCTCCGCTTCATGTCGTTCTAATCCTCTTCCGGGCTCAGGTTGGTCCCGGGGGAATCAGCCAACCCTGGCTGTCCACGGCGGCAGGCTGCGGTGGTGCGAATCTGAATGGTTACTGCCTGGGAAGCTGTCTTTCCCACTCTTTCATGAACTCGACGAGCTCCAGGACTTGCGGGTCTGACGGCGATTGTTCGAAGAGCCGATTCACGATCTCCTTGCACGGACCGAAGAGCGCTCGTTGGGTGTCGGCTTCGTCGGCCAGCGCGTGAAGAAGCCGTTCGTCTGCCGCAAGACACTCCTTGTGACAGCGCAGGAGCTCCATCCGAGCTGCTTCCAGACCGGCCAAATGTTCGCGGACGTTAATGCCTCTGGCGACAAGCTCTTCCTCGTGCCGGGAAAGCCACTCGATCATCTGGTCCGTTTCCTGCAAATGCTTTTCGATCTTTTCGTCTTCCGTAAGATCGCCTTCGTCCATCGCCGGCTCGGGAAATCCGTCCAGATCATCTGCCCAACTGCTTTCCTCGTAACTCATATTCTCTGCGACGCACCGGAAGCAGGGCTCAAGCCAAGGCGGGTGCATCCTGATACTGCTTCCGGACCGCCGGCGCCTCGTCCGCAGCCTGCCGAAACCCCGGCGCGCAGGACACTCAAAGAATTTGTCCATCCCAGCACGCCTGTTGCTGCGGGCAGGGATGAGGGATTCCGCGTCCACACCTTCTCGGCCAGCCGCCTGAACTTCGGTCAAAGCCCGCTCGTAACTTCGGCTACAATGCTCGCCCACAAAGCCTCGACCCTCGACCGATTCGACGCGCTCCGGCAGCGGAGGAGCCCGGAGGAGCCCGGAGGAGCTTGGTCAGTTTCCAGAGGCTTGGGGTTCATCGCTAGCTGTTATGCATGCCAAGAGAAAACAGTCCCGTCGCCCCCCATTCTCCGTTTTTCCACTTTCTCAGGAAGTTACTGGCATAGCCCCGGAGAGGGTATCCTGTAAATCAGTCAGTTCTTCCGGACTTATTACCCCGTCCGCGACGATGCGCTCAACGTGGTCCGCGATAGCGCTAATGGGATACAGATGCGTGCACGGGCAGGAAACCAGCCATTCTTGTAGCGCGATGACCTCGCGTTCGTTGACGACGCCATCCGCCATGATTCCGCGACAGAGCCCGATCACCTCATCCACCCAACGTGCATAGCGCAGCTTGTAAGCCCGGTCGGGAGGTCCAGTCGAGGCCGGCTTAACAGAAATGGCCTTCTCTCGTTGATTTCGTCCGCGGCGCGCCTTCAGGGGCGGCGCGAACTCGGGGATATTCAC
>CAZCUL010000791.1:0-4569 GCA_964501475.1 uncultured Verrucomicrobiota bacterium
TTCACATGCCTGTCCACGGCTTTCCCTACGATTTCCAACGCTACACGCCGTTGGGGCATCGGCTGTTGTTTCGGCGCTTCGACGAAGTGGAATTCGTCGTCACCCAGGGAAGCGTCTCCGGCCTGTCGCGGAGCGTGCTCAACTTCAGCGTCGATCTCTCGAAAAACCTTTGGTGGCGGCGGTTTTCCGGCCTCGCCGTGCGGATCCTTTTCGCGCCGCTGTTGCTGTTGGATAAACGCTTTCGCGGGCGGCGTGAACTCACCATCGCGGGCGCGACTGCATTTCTGGGTCGAAAGCGCGCCGACGCATTGAACCCGCAAGAACTCTTGGCCGGGTGGCGAGATCGCTCCGTGTAATGACGCGCGTCTCCAAACTGGCCGTCTTCTCGCACAAGCTTTGCTGGCCGTCACCGGCCTCGCCCTCGGGGTATGCGACCGACGGTGGTTTTCCTTTTCAGATGCGAGCTTGGAGCGAATTGTTCGATCAGACCACCCTGGTGGTGCCATGCTCGCAAATGCCCGCCGGGGTCGGATTGATGCCACTGGTGGGCCACAATTTGCGTGTCGCGCCCCTGAGCGCGCCGAGATTCGCCGAGCTGAAGCACAAGTTGTTCTTTCCATTCTGGCTGCTGCGCAACCTGCCGGTGCTCGCGCGGGAATTTGTTCGCGCGGACGCTGTGCATGCGCCGATTCCCGGCGATGTCGGCACGATCGGCATGGTTTGGGCGCTGCTCTTCCGCAAGCCGCTCATTGTGCGCCACTGCGGCAACTGGTTGGCGCCGCGCACAGCGGCGGAACGATTCTGGAAATGGTTCATGGAAACCTTCGCCGGCGGCCGCAACGTGATGCTCGCCACCGGCGGTGCCGCTGAACCGCCGTCCCGCAAAAATCCAAACATCCGCTGGATTTTTTCCACCAGCCTGACGGAGAGTGAACTCAGCGCCGGGGCACGTTGGCGGCAACTTCGCCCCGATGGACGCGTGCGCTTGATCATCGTTGGCCGTCAAAATCCGCTCAAAGGCACGGCCACAATGTTGGAGAGTTTGCCCTTGATTGTGCGCCAGCATCCGCGCGTGGAATTCGACGTGGTGGGCGATGGCAAGGCACTCCCCGACTTCCAACGTCTGGCGGCGGACCTGCAGATCGGCGAGCGTGTGCGCTTTCATGGCAAGGTGGATCGCGATGCGGTGCTTAAGTTGCTCAATGGCGCCGACCTGTTCTGTTTCCCCACAACTTCTTCCGAGGGATTTCCGAAAGCGGTCCTGGAGGCATTGGCGTGTGGATTGCCCGTGGTGACCACGCGCGTGTCCGTGCTGCCGCATTTGCTCGCCAGCGGATGCGGCATTCTGCTCGATACAGCATCGCCCAGCGCAGTTGCCAACGCGGTGTGCGCATGCCTGAATGACCCGGCGCGCTATGAAATGATGTCCGCCAAGGCGCTTGAGACCGCACGGCAGTTTTCACTGGAGCGATGGCGCGACACCATCGGCGCGTCGCTGCAAGAGGCCTGGGGACCGTTGGGGCATGGTGAAAAACTGCTCCGCGCTTAGGGTTTGCTCTGGGGCTGGTAAGATATGCTCTTTAGCTCAAGTGTCTTTGTCCAATTCTTTGCCGGCTTTTTACTGCTCTATTGGCTGGTTCGTAATCATCTTCAGACCCGAAACGTCCTGATCGTTATCGTCAGCTATTATTTTTACGGCTGGTGGGATCCGAGGTTCCTCCTCTTGCTCATCCCTTCGAGTGTGATCGACTACTACGTCGGTATCGCCATTGCCAACGCCACCGATCCGCGACGGCGACGGTTCTTCTCATCCTCAGCATGACAGCACGAAAAGGCCACGAAAATCTCATGGCCGCAGTCCGGCCGGGGCCGGTGCCTGTGTCCCAGTTGCCATCAGAAACGGGCGTTGCAGACGGCGCTCTGGGTGAGCCAGGAGGTCTGGGCCGCGGTGCCACACCCGCAGTTTGTCTTCACCCTTTCCAAGCGGTTGCGGATCTACTTTCGCTTCGAGCGCCGGATCCTGGGTGAGTTGTGCGGGCCGCGTGGGAAGTGGTCCGAACCGTTTTTCAGTCGGCCTCCGGCCACCCCGAAGCGGTTCCGGGGATGATCGGGGCCATCCAGACTTTCGGCGACCTGGTCCATTGGCATCCGCACATTCACGCGCTGGTTACCGAAGGCGTCTTCCTGCCGGATGGGAGCTATGTGCCGTTGCCGAAGCTGTCTATCGAACCGTTTCTCAAACTGTGGGAACAGGAAGTTTTCAAGCTCTTGCTGGCCGAGGGGAAGATCACCAAAGAGATCATCGCGAACATTCGCAGTTGGCGGCACTCCGGCTTCAGCGTGGATCAGAGCGTTGGGCTTAAGGCAGAGGATTCCGAGGGCATCCGAAAATTGATCGAGTACTTCCTGCGGTGTCCGTTCAGCCAGGCGCGGATGATCGAGGTGACCCAGCAAGGCAAAGTCATCTACAAGACGTTGCGGATAGCTTGAGCCTCTTGCTCTGTCGCCGTGAGCCGAAAATTCCAGTCCCATCACGCTTCTCTGGGGATCGCCCGGCAACTGCATGCCTGGAGCTTTTTCTTGTGGTAATCCCTTCGGCCCGCTATCGTCAGGCCCACCGGTGAAAAGGCAAATTCCTATCATTAACCGCCGAATCGACGGCTGGAACTCGTGCCGCGCTCCAGCGACAATGTACAAACTCAAGCCGCTGGCCACTATGTGTGGCAAAAACATTGACCGCTGCGGCTGGTCTTCGACACCGCCGCGGGCCCGCCCGCAGGCGCGATTATGATTCCAGGGCCGCACGTCCATGTCCTCCTCTCCGGACAATTTGTCTTTAAAACATTTGCTTTCAATTCGCGGCGGATCCACCGTTTGGGGCTTCGTGAGATTGTCCGGAATACCGCCTTCCGGCGACATTCGTATCCGCCGTCGGCACCATTGACTTTTCGTTGTCGTGGCGACGTGGATTCAGGATTTCTCCGGATGATTTTGGATTGACTTTGGACTGCGCGGCCCGAGCTTATCGAAGACGACGATAGTGTTTTGATTTTGTGAATGATTTTTCAGAGAACCTGCCCGCATTCGCTTCAGGGGCAGCCGGTGAAACTCAGGCAAGAACCGGGCCGGAATTGATCCTGGCGACGAAGCCGTTTGCGCGAGATTCTTCGACGAAGAGCTGGTGGTGCGTCTTATCCACTTCATTTCTCCTCGTGGCGGCGATTTCTGGCGCCTTGTGGGATTTTCACATTGCAGGCCGGATCGTTTTCAGCGTCTTTGCCGGGCTCCTGATTCTTCGCCTTTTTGTGATTTACCACGATCAGCAACATCATGCGATTTTGCCCAGGTCACGAACGGCGGAGCTGCTGATGCGTGTGTTTGGAATATGGGCTCTGAGCGCCAGCAGCATCTGGCGCAGCTCGCATAATTATCATCACAACCACAATTCGAAACTGCGGGGCTCGCATATTGGCTCCTTCCCAATCATGACGCGGAGGCAGTTTCTAAAGTCGCCCAGAGGGAAACAACTGGCGTATCTGTTCGTGCGCCACCCGCTGACGATTCTGTTTGGGTATGTTTTCATGTTCCTTTACGGGATGTGCATTAATCCGTTTTTAAAGGACTGGAGGGAGCATTGGGATTGTCTGGTCGCGCTGGTGGTTCACGTTGCGATTGGCTGCGCCCTGTTCTTTTACGGCGGTTGGGAGGCGGTGCTGCTGGCGCAAACGGTCCCCCATTTCATCGCCTATGCGATTGGCACCTACCTCTTTTATGCGCAGCACAATTTTCCCGGAGTGTCATTCAGCGACAGGGCAGGCTGGACCTACGAAAAGGCCGCGCTGGAATCATCGAGTTACATGAAGACCGGCGCCGTCATGGCGTGGTTTACGGCCAATATTGGCTATCATCACATTCATCACCTGAACGCGCGCATTCCCTTTTATCGACTGCCCGAAGCGCACCGGAAGATTCCGGAAGTAGGCCATCCCAAAATAACGACGCTCAGTCCTCTGGACATTTACCGATGCCTGCGCCTGAAGGTCTGGGATGTCGAATCCCAAACCATGATAGGCTTTCGGGAACTGTCCAAGGAGCGGGGCCGCCTTGGCAGTTCGGCACCCGGGGCGCGGAATTCAGACCAACCGTCTCAATACTCTGAGACCGTCGGTCAATAATAGAACCTTCGGATCTCCCCACAGATGACACTGACCACAGCTGAAATTGCCGCCCAAATTCGCGGAGAAGTCATTGGTGACGGCGGCATCCAAATCACGGGCTTATCCTCGGCCGACAAAGCGGGGCCGCGCGAACTGACGTTTGCGGATAATGAAAAGTATTTCGCGGCTGCGGAGAACAGCCCGGCGTCGGCCATCATCGTCTCACAGCCGTTCGCTCCTGCGAACAAGAACAAGGTCTTGATTCGGGTCGCCAACGTTCGCGTGGCGGTGGCACATCTGCTGCCAGTCTTCTTTCCACCGGATCGACACGAAAAAGGCATTCATCCGAGCGCGGAAATTCATGTGACCGCTCAGATCGATCCGACGGCGCACATTGGACCGCACTGCGTCA
>CAZCUL010000792.1:0-4321 GCA_964501475.1 uncultured Verrucomicrobiota bacterium
GGGAGAAGGGGGCAATTCTGGATTGCCATTTGACGCTTTGGGCCATTTCGGGTGTAGTGAACTCACTCACCGAACATTGAACTGAATCGAAGACATCGCCATGAATGCCTCAATGACCCGCCGCACTGCGTTGAAAATCACCGGAACAGCCGCCCTGACCGCCGCCGGCGCCGGATTGGCCGCACGGACGGAAGCCGCGGAAGGGGATTCCTCTCGCGCGAGCACAAAAGGGCGCATCCGCCATTCTGTGTGCAAATGGTGTTACCGGAATACTTCGCTGGAGGATTTGTGCAAAGCCGCCGGTGGAATCGGCCTTTCGTCCATCGAACTGCTCGACCCGGAAGATTGGCCAACGCTGAAGAAGCACGACCTGGTCTGCGCCATGTGCAACGGGCCGCGAATCGACGGGATTGGCGGGATCGAGAAAGCCTTCAATCGCGTCGAACATCACGAAATCCTCGTGCCTGCCTACGAGGAGCGGATCAAAGAGGTGGCCAAGGCCGGTTTCCAGAACGTCATTTGCTTTTCCGGAAATCGCGCCGGACTCGATGACGAACAGGGCTTGGAGAACTGCGCGGCGGGCTTGAAGCGGATTATGGCTGCGGCGGAGAAGCAGAAGATCAACGTTTGCATGGAACTGCTCAACAGCAAGGTGAATCACAAGGATTACCAGTGCGACCACACCGTCTGGGGGGTCGAACTCTGCAAGCGCGTCGGGTCGGAGCGGTTCAAACTGCTCTACGACATTTATCACATGCAAATCATGGAAGGGGACGTCATCCGCACGGTCCGCGACAACAAGGACTACATTGCGCATTACCACACCGGAGGAGTGCCGGGCCGAAACGAGATCGACGAGACGCAGGAGCTTTATTATCCGGCGATCATGCGGGCCATTGTCGAGACGGGTTTCAAGGGCTTCGTGGCGCAGGAATTCATTCCCAAGCGGTTCGACCCGCTGGCGGCTTTGAAGCAGGGCGTGACCATCTGCGACGTGTAACCGCGGAGCACTTTGCGGGAGCGGGATGAATCCCTGCAACGCACAACCCCATGAAGCGTCGTGCTTTGAATGTGGCGGTCGGCAAGCGTCAGGCGCGGCGGGGAAGCGCCGTTCTGCAAATCCCCTAGAAACCACTTTGTAAGTCCTCCTACCTTCGCCTGCGTATGCTCCCCAATTGATAGACCTCGGTTGATGCGGCAGAAGTTATCACGGAAGTATGCGCCGCTTTTTGAAGAGTGCTTGCGGGAACTGTCGGAATCGGATCGTAGGTGAGCTGAGCTCGTTCTCAGCCGCCAAACGGCACGTCTATTTCTATGCGCTGTTGATCCTGACGACGGTGGCGGTGAATACTGTGCGGGACTTTTTCGGCGAATACCGCAGTCTGGTCCAGCATGTCCGCGGGGGCGGAACGGATCGGTACAGCGAGATGGAAGGGTTCCTCAAGAACCTTTATTGATGGAAATGGCCGTGTCGGCGCAGCGCGGTTCTGCTCAGGTCTTCAAACCGAGCCCCAGCTTTTCCTTGCAGTAATTGAGGCTGCGTTCGAGTTGGGCCTTTTGATATTCGCGTTCGGCTGTTTTCCGATCTTCGCCTTCCCCGGGTTTGAACGGTTCTACCGGTTTGCCGCGTTTGGCCAGCGCGACGAAACGGGCGAACTCGTGCGCCCGCGCCTTGGGATACGGTTTCCAAAACTCTTCCTTCAGATAAGGAAAGGGCCGGGCGAACCCCGAGATGATCTCCAACTGGAACGGCACCCCCGGACAAAGTTCGGCAAAGCGCTTCACATAGGCGCCAAAATCAACGGCCCCCTCGCCGAGAGCAGTCCACTGAACCATGGCCCCGTCCGCATATTCCCACATCGCCGAATCGCGGATTCCAGTCGTAACGGCGTAAGGCCCGAGGATCTCGAGATTCACCAGCGGGTCTTCCAGCGTCCATGTCGCGTTCCCGGAATCCAGGGTCGCGCCCACGTAGTCCCGGCCGGCTTCTTCAATCAACTTCACCAATTCCCACGCCTGCATGTCGCCGGCATGATTCTCGATGGCGATTTTAACTCCGGCATCCAAGGCCTGGCTGCGCAGCCTTTTGCAGACCTCTGCGGTGTTCCGCATGTGGACCTCGATGCCGCCCTCGGTCTGGCGGTCGCGGCTGTTTCCCAAATAGCAGCGGGCTACTCGCGAACCGAGAGTCCTGGCCACGCGGATTGTCAGGGCCAAATGCTCCTCAGCCGTGCCCCACTTGCGGTTGAAGGAGTTGGACGAGGGGCAGATGCTTCCGGTGCCGGCTTGAATTTCGATGCCCAAATCGTCCGCCTTTGCCTTCAAATCCTTCAGGTGGCCTTCGGTGTGATTCTCGTAAACGTCGAGGTCGGAAAACAGGATCGTATCCACCTTTTGGGCGGCGGCATAATCGAGCAGTTGCGGCGCCTTCCAATTCCAGGCGCGGATCGAGAAATTATCGAAGCCGAGCCGGATGCCTTTGCCGGGCTGGCCGGCGGCTGGTTGGGCCACCAGCGGGCCGGGACGAATCGCCAAAGCCGCGGTCCCGAGCGCCGCGGTTTTCAGAAAATCTCTCCGGTCAGAAATCGCTTCAGTGAAATTCATGAACTGTTGGCGTAGCAGGTTGCCGGAACCGGCTCAACAAATTTGTCAGCAAATCTCATTTTTCCGGAGCTCAAATTTGTAGAGACTCCTGAAAAGCCGGTGTGGGGTCGCGCCGGCATTCCTGCCGGCCAGGTCGGGCATTCTCTCGGAAAGGCGATAAACTTGCCCTCTGCAAGAACGCGATTTTTCCGCGTCTTTTCTCAGAAAAGCGACAGAAAAGCGAGCGGCATGACGAATGCGCTTGTCAAAGTTGAACGGAAGACTTATATGCGGGGCCAGCGTTGTCCCCAAGTCGTTGAGTCGTTTTTAAGAGCGGCATTTTATGAAATGTTCAATTACGGTGTGGGTTCGCTGTAGTTTCAAGCCACCTGCGAGATTTTGCCTGAATTCGACGCCCTTTCGGGCGTGTTGTGGCGCCGCCTTGCTGGCGCTCGTTTCCATCAGTCCATCGGCCCTCGGGGCGGAGAGTTCGGACGATCCGCGCCAGCGCTGGCTGATCGAATCGATTCTTTTGGCGGATGCGCCGCGGTCGGATGAGCCGGCGTTGGTCGCCCAAGCGGCGGGCGGCGAAGCCAAGGAAGGAAAAGAGGAGGTGGACGCCTACGCGGAGCACAAAAAGCTTTTCGCGGAGTCCACTTATCCCGCGGCCGCTACCTGCAAGACCTGCCACCCGGGCCATTATCGGGAATGGTCGGTCTCGCCGCATGCTTACGCCCAGTTAAGCCCGGTATTTAATTCGATGCAGGCCACGATCCTCCTGCAAACGGGCGGATCGAACGGCGACTTTTGCATTCGCTGCCACACGCAAGTAGGCATGAACCTGGGCGAACCGCTCTTCATGGCCAATGCGGACCGGCATCCAACCTCCCGGGAAGGAATCACCTGTATCGTCTGTCACAGGATGAACACGGCTTACGGCAAAGTCAGTGGACGATTTGATCTCGAAGAGGGCGACCTGTTCGATACCGTTTTCGGGCCCAAGGGCGGCGAGGAGTTGGAGCGCGTGCTGGCGCAGCCGGACCTTTATCGGGTGGTCACGAACAAGGACGAAGCAGGCCGAAAAATTCACGTGCAGGCAAAGAAATTCTTCCAGCTTACGGAACCGGCGTTCTGCGGCTCCTGCCATGACGTGACGCTCATGAATGGCTTCCGCCTCGAGGAGGCCTTCAGCTCCTACAAGAGCTCGCCCGCGGCGAAGAACGGGGTGACTTGCCACGATTGCCACATGGGGAAAGTGCCCGGGCTTGCTTCCGGTTACGCCGAGGAGCCGGCGGCCATTGTGGGGGGCGTGCCTACCAGGCCGCGCAAGCGGACCGATCACATGTTCATTGGCCCCGACTACTCCATCGTTCATCCCGGCTTTTTCCCGCATAATGACGAGGCGGCGCAGTTGGCCACGATTCGCGAATGGATCACCTTCGATCATAAGGCGGGGTGGGGCGCCGACGAGTTTGAGGACAAGGTGGCGGACGATTTCGAGTTCCCGCCCCGTTGGCGGTCCGTCGATGATCGCTACGACGCCCGGGACATCCTGAACGAGCAGTTCAAGCTTTTGCAGGAAGCTCACGAGCAGCGCCTCGCCCTCCTACGGGTCGGTTATCAGCTCGGCGACATGCTTATCAAGGAAGCCGGCAAGGGCGGCATCAAGTTCGCCATTCAGTTTAAGAACGGGACCGATGGCCACAACGTGCCGACCGGGTTTGACGCCGAACGGCCG
>CAZCUL010000793.1:0-3423 GCA_964501475.1 uncultured Verrucomicrobiota bacterium
CGGGCGTTACGGAAACGACCATAGCTGGATTTCGAATGAACGCGGCAAAGGATGGGTGCAAATCGAATTTTCGGGCGTCGAGCGGATTGATCGCGTCGTCTGGAGCCGGGATCGCCTGCCCGACGCGCCCGGCCGTTACCATGACCGTTTGGCTACGGCTTACCAGATTGACGTCTCGACAGATGGCCAAACGTGGCGAACCGTCGCGTCGTCCCAGGATCGCCTGCCGCAGAACTGGAAGGTGAAAGTTCGTGCCATCTATTCGGCCAGCGACATGGCGGCGGACGGCCCGGAGCGTTTCAACCGCCTCGCGGGGCGGAAACGGGCGCTTCTGGGCGAGATCAAGGAACTGACCGCATTTCCCACGGCCTACAGCGGTCAATTCAAGGAGCCCGGACCCACATTTCGTTTGTATCGAGGCGAGGCCACACAGCCGCGCGAAGAAGTGTCGCCAGGCGGAGTGAGTGCGATCACACCCAGACTCGAATTGCCGCCGGACGCGCCCGAGAGCATCCGTCGTCTGCAACTGGCCCGTTGGATTGTCAGTCCCTCAAATCCGCTCACCGCGCGCGTGATGGCGAACCGAATCTGGCATTATCATTTTGGCCACGGCTTGACTTCCACGCCGAGCGATTTGGGAGCGATGGGCGCCCGGCCGAGCCACGGGGAACTGCTCGATTGGCTGGCGAGTGAGTTCATTCGCCAGGGCTGGAGCGTAAAGGCGCTGCACCGCCTGATCCTCACTTCGGCCAGTTATCGCCAATCAAGCGATTGGAATGCCGCGGGCGCGAAGGTGGATGCGAAGGCGCGGTTGCTTTGGCGTTTTCCGCCGCGGCGGCTTGAAGCGGAGGCGATTCGCGACAGCATCCTCCGGGTGAGCGGCTCACTGGACCGGCAGATGGGCGGGCCCGGCTACGATCCCTTCCAGCCGAACAATAACTACGTGCGCATTTACACACCCAGGGAGGAATTCGGCCCGGCCGAGTGGCGCCGCATGGTTTATCAGCAGCGGCCGCGGATGCAACAGGACGGCGTCTTCGGGGTCTTCGATTGTCCGGATGGCGCGCAAATCGCCCCCCGGCGCACCAGTTCGACCACGCCACTCCAGGCGCTGAACCTGCTGAACAGCGAGTTTGTCATCCAGCAGGCAGGTTTCTTCGCGAGACGCCTGGAGAAAGAGGCCGGCCCACAGGCGGCCGCGCAAGCGAGACGCGCTTTTCACCTGGCTTTTCAGCGGTTCCCCGACCCTGACGAAGAGGCAGCGGCGATCGAATTGATTGGTTCGGAAGGGAACCTGGTGTTTTGCCGGGCGCTGCTGAATGCCAGCGAGTTTTTGTATGTGTTCTGATTGCAGGCAATATCCAGGAGTATGAAAGATCAGGCCTTCCTTTCTCATGCCGGCCGCTGGCTTTTGGATCGGCGGAGCTTTTTGCGCTACGCCGGCACAGGCCTGGGCGGACTGGCCCTAACCAGTCTGTTGGCAGAGGAAGGGTTGCTGGGGGCGGGGGCTAAGGCCCCGTTAACCAAAGGAACCGCAACGAACAACCCCCTGGCGCCGCGCCCGTCCCATTTTGCGCCAAAGGCGAAACAAGTGTTGATGATCTTCTGTTCCGGCGCCTGCAGTCATGTGGATAGCTGGGATTACAAGCCGGAACTGATCAAACGCCATGGCCAGCCCATGCCGGGATCGCAAGGTCTCATTACCTTTCAAGGGGAGCAAGGCAGCCTCGTCAAAGCGCTCTGGGATTTCAAACCGCGCGGGCAGAGCGGCAAAATGGTGTCGGACTTGTTTCCGCACCTGGCGGAGCTGGCGGATGAGCTTTGTTTCATCCATTCGATGACCGCCAAAAGCAACACGCATGGCCCCGCCGAAAATCAGATGGGCACCGGCTTCACCCTGGAAGGTTTTCCCAGCGCGGGTGCATGGGTGTCGTATGCCCTGGGGACAGTGGCAAATGATTTGCCGGCGTTCGTGGCCATTCCCGATCCGCGCGGCGTGCCGCAAACCGGCCCGGCCCAATGGGCCTCGGCTTTCCTGCCCGCGGTTTTTCAGGGGACGGCTTTTGCGGCGGATAAACCGATCCCGAATCTCTCCCGGCCGGAGGGAATCAGTCGCGACGCCGAAAGGGCCGGGCGCGACTTCCTGCGATTGCTCAACGACAGGCATTTGGAAAAGCATCCTGGCGACGCCGAACTGAGTGGGCGCATCGCCAGCTACGAATTGGCGGCCAGGATGCAGTTGAGCGCGGCCGAAGCGAGCAATCTCTCGGGAGAAAGCCCGGCGACACGCGCGTTTTACGGCGTGGACGATGCCAATAAAACGAAGGCGGCTTTTGCGCGGAATTGTCTGCTGGCCCGGCGCCTGATCGAACGCGGGGTTCGCTTCGTGCAACTTTTCAACGGCGCTTACGCAATGGGCGAAGGTGTGGGGAACTGGGACGGCCACCGGAAGATCCGCGAGCAATACCAGGTGCACGCGCCGATTCTCGATCAGCCGGCGGCGGCATTGATTCGGGACATGAAATCGCGCGGGCTTCTCGATGAGACGCTTGTGCTCTGGGTGACGGAATTCGGAAGGATGCCTACCTTCCAGAAGGGCGCCGAAGGCCGCGATCACAATCCAAAAGGGTTTACGGTATGGCTGACCGGCGCAGGCGTGAAACGCGGTTTCAGTCATGGCGCGACAGACGAGTTTGGTTATCGGGCGGTGGAAAACGTTACAACCATTTACGACTTGCACGCCACCTTGCTGCACTTGCTCGGCTTGAACCACGAGCAGTTGACCTTTTATCATAATGGGATCGAACGCCGCCTGACGGACGTGCACGGCAAAGTGATTCAGGCGGTGCTCGCTTAATGCTGACTTCATCCCTGGCAAGTCCTTTTCAGACCGGAAGAGAGTCGGAGTTTGCCAGGCAGGAGCCGCAACGGCGTCGCACTCGACAACCCCTGAATCATCCCAGCTCTCGAAAACCGTTTCCAAATTGGATCGGATTTTGTAGTATTCTCGAGGTCCGATTCCCTGTATTGACAGAACATGAACATCAGGATTCTTCTCGCCGTTTCGCTGTTGTTGAACATCGGTCTGGCCGTCGCTTATTGGACAAAGCAACCCGCTTCTTCCCAAGCGGCAGTTCTGGAAGGCCGTCGTTCCACTGCGCCGTCGAAAACTCAAGTCACGCCGCCCGCTCCGGTGGTGGTCATGACGACCAATGCGTTGCGGTTCGACTGGCAAATGGTGGAATCCGGTGATTACCGGAAGTATATTGCCAACCTGCGCGCCGTCGGCTGTCCGGAGGAAACCATTCGAGACATCATCGTGGCGGATGTGAACAAGCTTTTTGAAGCGCGCAAAAAGGAATTGATGGGAGGCTCGACGAACAAGTTCGAGTATTGGCGAACCGGCGATTTCTTTGCCAACAT
>CAZCUL010000794.1:0-5982 GCA_964501475.1 uncultured Verrucomicrobiota bacterium
CAAGGTTACGAATTGAACGTGATTGCCGCGGCGGTGGTGGGCGGGGCGAGCCTTTCGGGCGGAAAAGGGTCGGCTTTGGGGGCTCTGCTGGGGGCCTTGTTAATCCAGATGATCAGCACCGGAATTGTCATTTTGCGGATCGACCAAAACTACAGCCAAATCATTATCGGGGGAGTGGTGATCCTGGCGGTGGTGTTCGACCAATTCAGCAATTGGCTGGCGAAACGCCGCCTTGCCGCGCGCGCCGGCGCCGCCTAGAGTTTTCAATCGAGTTATGAAACAAACCATTCTTGCCATTGCCGTCGCGGGCGGCCTGTTGTTGGGAAGTCCGAACTGCCTTCAGGCCCAGAAGAAAACTTACCTCATCGGTGTGGTTGCCAAGTCGCAAAGCAACCCGGTCTTTCAGGCCGCGCGCGTGGGCGCCACCGAAGCGGCCAAAGACCTCAGCGCCAAACACGATATCAACGTTAGAATTGACTGGCGCACCCCAAACGAAGAAGACGCCCAACGGCAGGCCGAAGCCATCGAGCAACTCGTCTTGAGCGGCGCTCGCGGGATCGCTGTGAGTTGCTCGGATGCGAACAAACTCACCGACGCCATCAATTCCGCCGTGCGCAATGGTGTGCCGGTGGCGACGTTCGATTCGGACGCGCCCGCCAGCAAGCGATTCGTCACTTACGGCATCGATGACGTCAAGTGCGGCGAACAGGTCATGGAAGAGTTGGCGAAGCTGATGAACGGGCGCGGCGTCGTGGCCGTGCTGGCGGGCAATCAGAATGCGCCCAACCTGCAGAAGCGGGTTCAAGGCGTTAAAAACGTGGCCAAGAAATATCCGGACATCAAAATCCGCGACGTCTATTACCACAAGGAAACTCCCCAGGACGCGGCCGCCAAGGTCGAGCAGGTTATGCAGGCGAACCCGGACGTGACCGGCTGGGCCATGGTGGGTGGCTGGCCGTTGTTTACGGATAACGCCCTCAAATGGCAGCCCGGCGCCATCAAGTGCGTTTCAGTCGATGCTTTGCCGCCGCAGTTGGAGTATTTGCGCAGCGGGCACGTCCAGGTCCTCCTCGCCCAACAATGCTTCGAATGGGGCTACCAGTCCGTCGAGCACCTGATCAACAATCTCCATCTGAAACGGAATCCAGCTAAAATTCACGACGTCAGCCCGCTGGTCAGAGTCACCGCCGAGAACGCGGACGAGTTTGCAAAGAATTGGGAGAAGTGGCTGCCGAAATGATCACGGCTCACGGGGATGCTCCCCTCCAGGCTGAACCTCATCTGATCGTTCCTCCTTCTGACTTGCCTCTCCTGCGCCGGACTCCAATTCCGCGTCTTCGCTCTCCACACGAGGCATAGGATCGGCCCCCTGCGAGGGCTGCTCAGTCGATTCAGCGGGCATTGCAGCATCGTGTTCCGCTGAACGGAAGCCGCCCTCGGGCGTCTCTGCAGGCGACTGGCTTGTGGGCTCCGCTGAAAGCTCTGTTGGTTCTACCTGCGGCTCTGACGGCGCCTCGGAAGCAGGGGTTGCCGGTTTGATAGCATTCGGTTCTTTGGGCGCCGACGGAGCAGGGGCGGGTCTGGGCGGCTTCAGCACCGGTTTCTTCGCCAGGTCGAGGATGCCATTCGCAAATTCGATCACGTGCCCCTGGTGAATGAGCCAATGGAGGTCCGCTATGACCGCGGTCAGCTCGGGCGTCGGTTCGGGAAGCTGCTGCGGCGCCGGTTCAGCTTCACCTTTGGTCGGCGGCAAAGCCAGGACCGAACCGGGCGCCAGAGCTTCGAACAACTGGCGGCGTGTGCATTTGACGTGAGTATGAATGAAATCGACGATGCGTTTCACGCCATCAGAAACCGGGGTGGCTTCCAAATCGAGGTAATGCGGCCGGGCCACCGCCACGTGCGTGACTGTTTTGTTGACCTTGAAGAACTGAAGCCCGCGGGCGGTGAACTGCTGGCTCAGCACAGTGGCGATCTGGAGCGGGAAACGCCGTTGCCCCTCCCAGGCATGCCGAACGAGATGGCGCAAGGGGGCAGAGCGCAAGTCCCGGCCGGCGGTGCCGGTCAGGTGAGTGGATTCCACCGGTGTGACCACGTTGGGCAGATGAACCTCTCGAAAGTGTTTCTCGACCTCCTCGCGAGTCTGCAAGGTGAGCGGCTCGGGCAGGTTCAGGCAAACGTAGGTGGTCTTCCAGCTCTGTTCATCGATCCACTTCTTAACCACTCCTTCGTCGCGCACGATCTTCACCCGGGACTTGAAGACCTCGAAGGGCATGCGCGAGAAACGTTCGGAATGCAGCTTGCGCAACTGGTTTTGGTAATCGTGATAATTTGGCGGACCGAGAATGAGGCCGCTCATGCCGCATTGGGCGACAAAAGTGTAAGTGCCTTTGGGAGCCTCCGTCTGCACGCGCTCAGCCTTATAGAAGGCATCAAAATGCTTCTCCAGGGTCCAACGCGTCGCCTCTTCCTCGGAGAGCCAAAGCGACTGGTCGAGGGCGCAAAGATAGAGCGGCTGGATCGGCTGTCCTTCGGCGCTTTTTTTAACGCTGAGAGTAATGGTGTGCCGCTCCGGCTTGCGCAGAATCATCTGTGCGATGTCAAACAAGGGATAAGCGCGCCCGGTCATTTTGATCTGCTTGGCCAGGGAATCGACGCCCTTTTCCTCCGGTTTGAAGGCGGCGTTCAATTCCGGCAAAGGCGGGCCGGCCGGCTCAGGACGCCGAGGACCGGGCTGATCGCCTCTCTGAAAAGGCCGCTTCGGTTGAAACCGCCCGGGCGCCGCTCCGTGCGGAGGTTTCTCGCGCGGCTGGCGGCGTTCATCGCGCCGACCGGGTGGCCGGGGTCGCTCTCCTCTCCGCTCCCCGCTCCTCTCCCGTTCGCCGGCATAGTCGGCATAGCGGTTTTCCCGCGGCGGTTGCTGCGCCCACGCAGGCAGAAAATGCAGCTCTAAATCAAATTCGCCGTCCGACGACTTGCTCATGATACCCAGATCATTACGGTGATTTCACGACTTATGGAAAAGAAAGCAAATTGAGCATGGAATGCCCTTCGCTGGATTGCAAGCGCTCATCGGCGCTCATCTGTGCGTCTCCGGTTTTCGATTTGTCCTGATGAGCTGAGTGAGAGCAATTTTGCCCGGCTTGATCCGCGACCACTTTGTCTCAATCAGGCTTTGCCAGGGGTCTGTGCGCTGATCGCCCTGCCGGGGGACCGCAAAGTTTTTCGATATCACGGAAGGCCGCCATTCTCCCCTGCGGATGTGCCGCCTTGAGCGCGGCGGCCGCCGAGGCAAAGCGAATTCGTTCCTCCAAACTTTGTCCCCGGGCCAATGCCGCCGCATACGCGCCATGAAAAACATCGCCGCAACCCGTGGTATCGCGCGCTTCCACTTTGAACGCGGGCTGATAGCCGGGCCGGGGACGATTCGAGCCCAGGAAAAAGCATCCTTCAGCTCCGCAGGTGACCACGACTGCCTGGCGGGAAAGGCGCTTTGCGCGGTAGCCACTCCACAGCTTTTGCGCGGCCCGGTCCGGACGCCTTTCACCTGTGAGCGCGGCTGCAAAAGCGGCCGAGACAATTACGTGGTCCACCAAGGCGAACAGCTCCGCAAACCGAGGCCATCGATGATTCTCGAAATCGCCCACCACTGACACACCTGATCGACGAGCGCAACGGGCTGCGCGAACCATTCCCCTGACCCCGAAACGATCGACCAGCAGGACGCGCGCTTTCCGGATGATTTCCGCCGGCGGGCGGGAAGGATGGGCGCCCAACACTCCGGCGTCAGAATAAAAAACATTCCGGGACTGTGCGTGCTCGTCCACAATAATGGTGGAACGCACGGGGGAGGCGCCCCGTCGCTGTGTTACCCAGGCCAGATTGACACCGGTGCGCTTCAGAGATTCGAGAACGAATTCCGAAGAGTCGTCAAAACCGAGCACACCTGCATAAGCGCAGGAGGCGCCCAGATGCTGCGCAGCGATCAACGCCGCCGCTGTCAAGCCACCGCATCGCCGCTCCCGCCGCATCACCCGCACTTTCGCGTCGGCCGGAGGGTATCGCTCCACGTAGAGCATTTCATCCACCGCGGCGCAACCGAGACCGAGGAGGTCAAAGCGGCTTGATTGGCGCAGGCTCATGGAAACTCTTAAGTGATTACAGGGATGCCAGCCATTGGCGCAGTTCGGCCGGGTCTTCCTTGAACATGAGAGACCCGGGAACGATCACGTCGGCGCCGGCTGCGCGCAGCATTGGAACGGTTTCGCGCCGGATTCCGCCATCGGCTTCAATCTCGGTCTTCAGACCGCGTTCAACGATCATCCGCCGTGCCTGTCGAATTTTGTCCGGCACGCCCGCATCCATGGAGGCGCCCTTGATGCCCATGGCTGTGCCCACGATTGTGAGTGTGTCCACCGCGTTGCAGAAAGGCTCGATCAAGTCTGCCGGTTCGGAGATGAGGAGGGAAATGCCCGCCTTCCGGCCGCGAGCGGTAATGGCTTGAAGCAGCTGTCCAGGGTCCGGCGCACTATCGAGGCAGAAAATAATGCTGTCCGCGCCGGCTTCCACAAAAGGTTCCACCCATTCCCATGGATCGGCGACCATGAGGTGAATCTCGAAGGGCAATCGGGAATGCGGCCGGAGCGCCCTGACCAGGTCGGGAAAGAACAACAGGTTTTTGACATAATGCCCGTCAGCGACGTCGAGGTGGAAGCGATCGGAGAAAGGCTCGACGCGCTTCATCTCCGACGCGAGGTTGGCGAGGTCGGCTGACCAAAGGGATGTGGAACATTGGAGCATAAGTTGAGGCGTAAGCGGTTCAGGTTTGCCCCCGCTGGGTGCTCGCCCTGGCAAAGTGCGTCGTGAGGAATTCCTCCAGGCAACGCTGCACATCCGCGGTGTGTATCTCCAGACTGGTGGTTTTGGCGGTGATTTCCCGCAGTTCCGCCCTGGGGATGGCGTGGGCGAGCAGTTCGCCATATTCGAAGGGAT
Source organism: uncultured Verrucomicrobiota bacterium (assembly GCA_964501475.1). Lineage (GTDB taxonomy): Bacteria > Verrucomicrobiota > Verrucomicrobiia > Limisphaerales > CAZCUL01 > CAZCUL01. The sequence continues at coordinate 4,993 of CAZCUL010000794.1, forward strand.
GAATCGGGTCGAGGCGGTTGGCCAGCACCAGCGTCGGCGCTTTAATGGTTGCCCAGCTTCGTTTATCCCGGCTGGGCGTGTCCCTGATGATGCGCTCGAACTTGAAGGCGGTTTGCTCGACCTCAGGGTCTTCAAATTGTTCCGCCAGCGATTGCGCCACGTCCGGCCACCGTTGGAGGGCTTCCTGATATTCGGGGCTTTGCCGGAAGAACTCCAGGCCGCGCTTCGCTCCATGCTGGCGAATCAGTTTTGTAATGAGACTGAACATGGCCACATTCCATGGGTTGGGGGCGTCCAGCCAGGCCGGGCGCGATAGCACCAGGCCAAGCACACGATCGGGATACCGCAGGGTGAAGTTCAATGCCACCGCCGCTCCCATGGAAATCCCGCCCACGACCGCTTTGGCGATCTTCAAATGATCCAGCAAAGCGAGCAGATCGTCCGCGAAGGTAGCCAGGCCGATCTTCTCGAGCGGACCGACCGGGTGACTTTGTCCATGGGCCCGGCAATCGAATGAGATCAGTCGAAATCCCGGGGGTGGCTGGAAGAAACTGAACGGCTGGCTGACATCGCCCCCCAGGCCGTGCTGGAAGAAGAAAGGAACGCCGCTGCCCGCCTCCTCGAAGTGAAAACAAATGCCGTCATGTTCGAACTGCGCCATAGAATCGAAAGCATTCAAGAAAAGGAAAACCAACTTTCCAATCAAAAACTGGTTTGGTCACGGAAACGACCTCCCAAGCCATCCTCGCGCTGTGCGCCCATGCTCCCAGGCAGGGTGTGACGAGATTCATGAACCGGCATTTATTGATTAGTCCGACTCGCGCACCAAAGCATCCAGACAATCTCTTCAAAGAAGGCGGCCTTGCTCGGATAGAGAAACAGATTTTGGGCTTGTTCGCAGATGAGAAAGGCGCCGCGATTGAGCCCCGCGTGTGGCGCAAACTGAGCAAGGTCCTGCACGAGACAGGCGAAGTTTGCCGGCACATTGCG
>CAZCUL010000795.1:0-5212 GCA_964501475.1 uncultured Verrucomicrobiota bacterium
TGCGGCGCGCCGCTTCAATCCAGACTGATGAGTCCACGAGCACCATTCTTTAAATATCCATCTTCTCGCTAGCCGCATTGGTTGTGGGATAATCGAAGGCCCCTTCACGCAACATCCGTCCGAACTCCTTGGCTTTCTTACGCTTTACAAACTCCTCGACAGCTTTGCTGACGGCCGGGCTTTTCATTTTCTCGCCGGTAAGCTTCATCAAATCAGCAACAATAGCCTCTTCTATATCTACCGTTATTCTCATGCTGATCTCAGTCTTGCATAGCAATGCACCATTCGCAACGACCTTTTGAGAACAAAATCCTTTAGACATTGGAACAATCTGCGGAAATCAGGTCCTCTTGACACCGGTTCCAGTCTCGATGAGCAACGGGGCTTAGCCGACGATTGTATCATGAATCACCTGGGGTGGGTCCTTGCCAACCTGCCGGCGTTCTCCTTCCTCCACGGTGCCGCTACCAACCTGCGGGCCGCCTCCAGTGTGTCAATCTCCGCCGGCGTCTTGTCTGTCCGGATTCGCACAATGCGGGGGAAACGCATTGCCAGACCGCTGTTGTGGCGATCGCTTGGCTGGAGGCGGTCGAAGGCAATTTCAAGCACCGTATCCGGCTCAACCTCATGATACCGTCCGTGCCGGCGGATGACCTTGTTTAAAAAATGCTCCGTCAATCGAGCAATCTCCACGTCGGTCAGCCCGCTATAAGCCTTGCCAATCGTCTTCAAATCTCCGGTCTGCGCGTCCCGGACGGCGAAGGTGTAATCGCTCAGAACGTCCTTGCGTTTGCCATGGCCGTACTCGGCGCCCACTACCACGCAATCCAGCGTCGCAAAGGCCTTTTTCAACTTCAGCCAGGCCAGGCCGCGCCGTCCCGGCGTATAGCTGCTCTGGGGGTCCTTGACCATCAGCCCTTCGTTGTTTCGACCGCGCGCGGCCGCGAAGGCGCCTTCGATCTCTTCCACGGACGCCGCTGGAGTAATTCGCGCCAGACCAAACTGCGGAGGCCACGGCGCGAGGCGCTCCAACTCCTGCCGCCTTTCCGCGAGAGGACGGTTTAAAAAACTTTCCCCATCACGCCAAAGCAGGTCGAAGGCAAGAAAGCGAATGGGAATCTCCTTCTCCATGAACAAATCCCCTTCCCGGCGTCCGAGCCGCTTTTGTAATTCGGAGAAGGGGAGCACTTCCTCTCCCTGCATGGCCAGAACCTCGCCATCGAGAATCACGCCGGCCGAAAAGCGGCGCGCGGCATCGGCCAGTTCCAGAAACGTGCTCGTGATATCCTTCAAATCGCGCGAGTAGAGCGCAACGCGGTCGCCCACCCGATGAAGCTGGCAGCGGACGCCGTCATACTTGTCTTCAAGCCAAAGCGCCCGGGGCGTTGCCTCGGCGGCTCCGGCAGCGGGCTGGTTCTGTTTGCGGTTCTGCATTCGCTCCCAGATCGCCTCGGACGTTTCTTCCGGTGAGGCCAGCATAAACTTGACGGGCCGGAATGGGGTAATGGCCGCCGCATCCAGCCGGTGCGATCTCGCCAAAAGCGCGGCCTCCCCCACATGGCCCAGGAGTAAATTCGCCTGTCGAACCTCCCCGGCGGGGACCGCAAAAGCCGAAGCAATCGCTTCCTCGACCAAACCCTCCTTCAAACCGATCCGCAAATCCGTGGTGATAATCTTGACCAGAAACCTGGCCTCGAGCGCCGAGCATAGCCGCAATGCCGCAACCAGAATCGGCAATTTGCCGGTGGGCCCGCGCGCGCCATGAATCTGATCGAAAAGCCTGTCCACCGCTTCAACCGTGAGGCTGGAGCCGGGAGCCTCGCGCCTGGACAAAACTTCGAAGGCCGTTTCACCGAGGTCGCTGTGTTTGAGATAAACCTGAAGCAATTCGGGCTCATCGATGCCGCCCGCCACGCAAAGCGCATCGCGCAGGAGCGCCCAGCCGAGCTGAAGCACCTTGTTTTCCGAACCGGGAAAGGCCGCGCCGGTGAACCAGACCGCGACACGTTTCAATTGCTCCGGCGAGAGCGTTTGCAGATACCCGGCCAGGAACCGCACTTTTTCGAGTTTGCTCGAAGTTTCCGCAATCGCCGCGCACGTTTCGGCAAAGCGCATAAACAAGCCGCCGGGCGTGTCCCGAAGCGCCTCGGCCCTGGCCGGCGTGTCAGTCCACGGAGCCGCCATCGATGCCAAAACGCGCTTTCTGGTCCGCCCTGCCTCGGCGTTCCAGGATAAGCCCAAAGTCATTTGCTCCTGTTCGCTCAGGGCAACGGCGTCGAATCCCAATTCGCGCAATGTCCCCGAGAAATCAGCCGCGAAACCGTGCAGCGTATAAACGCGCGTTGGCTGAACACGCTTCACGAACTCGACGAGGTCCGAAAAGTCGGCGTGGTCGCTCAGCGGAAATGCCGCGTCGGCCTGGTAGCGGTAACGGCAGTTCGGGTCCATGGCCCAGCCCGTCATGACGGCTGTGCGGACCGGGCCGAGATTCCGAAGCATAGCCGAGGCGCTGGCGTTTGGCGGGCAAAGAAGCACCTTCCCTTTGGCGCGGCCGGCTTCATAACGTTCGTAAGCGGGGAAGCAATAACCGAATTGCTCGTAGATTTTCGTGAGCTTGTAAACGCTCCCATGAAGCACGAGCGGCAAACCGGCCTCGGCCAGACTGCAAAGAAGTTCCTGGCTTTTGCCCAGCGAATAGCCATAGAGGACGGCGGTTTCGTCATTGTCGAGCGCCTCGCGGCAGAAGCGAATGATGCCGCGGAGGACATCCTCGGTGGGCGGAAAGAGATATTCGGGCCGCCCATAGGTGGTTTCCATGATGAGCGCGTCCGCCCGGCGCGGCTCACAAGGTTCGGCCGAAAGGCCGCGGCGCAATTTGAAATCGCCGGTGTAAAGAAGCGTCTGGCCCTCTGCTTCGATCAGGGCCATGGCACTGCCAAAAATGTGGCCGGCGGGCAAAAGTGTCAGGCGATACGATGCCGCCGGCGCATTGAATTCCCGGGTCTCCGCAAAAGGCAGGACATGTTCGATGGGCTGACCGCCGATTCTGGCCCGCATCAATTTGGCAGTGGGCGCGCTGAGAACGATCTCGCGATGGGCTTCGACGTGATCGGCGTGGGCGTGGCTGACGAAGACGCGCTCGCTCCCGGTGCGGGGTTCGTGGGGGTCCAGCCACAGATTCAAGTCAGGGAGGCAAATTCCACCGCGGCGATAATAAAACGAAAGCGCCCGCACGGCCGTAAAATAGGCCGGCGCGGCGGACAGTCAATGTTGGCGGCCCGCTCTGAGGTTGCTTTAACGGGCCAGCGGCCGTTCCAACCCGGCTGCTCCGCCTTCAACGGTTGAAGGATTTGCTGAAATCCTCCTGGGTGGTCTGCACGACCTTCTTTTGGAAGCGCGATTCGGCGATGAGTCTGTTTAACCTGGCTTCGAAGGCCACGCCGTCCAGCGGCAGGTCCACTGTTTTGTTTTCCAGCGAGGAATAGAGAAAGGCATTGGCCAGTTCGACTGAATTCACTCCTTCGGAAGCCGGGGCAATCAAGGGCACGCCGTCGAGGATCGCGTCGATGAAGTTTTGCGTGATCTCGTGATGCAGGCCGCCGCCGCTCTCGTAAGGCACTTCCACGTTCCAGACCGGCGGCTTGGCAAAGCCGGCCGTGCTCGCCTTGCTAAACTCGAGCATGGAAACTTCGTTTCGCGTGAAGCTGATTTGGTTGTTTTCCAGAACGACCTTGCCGCGTTCGCCGGCGATTTCGAATCGATTTGTGCCCGGGGCTTCGCCGGTGGAGGTAATGAACACGCCGGTGGCGCCGTTGGGCCATTCCATATAGCCGGTCACGTTGTCTTCCACTTCGATGTCGTGATAGCGGCCCAACTGGCAGAACCCCCGCACGCGGGCGGGGCGGCCGCAGAGCCACATGAGCATGTCCAGATTATGGGGGCATTGATTGAGCAGCACCCCCCCGCCTTCGCCCTTCCAGGTCGCCCGCCAGCCACCGCTCGCATAATACGCTTCGGTGCGATACCAATCGGTGATGATCCAGCTCGCCCGGACGAGTTCTCCGAGTTCCCCGTTTTCGACGAGGCTTTTGATCCGGCGCCACTTCGGCTCGTTCCGCATCTGAAACATGGCCGCAAAAACTTGTTTTGGGTTCTTGTGCGCGGCCAGGAGGCGGTCGCAGTCGGCCTTGTGGACCGAAATCGGCTTTTCCACCAATACGTGCATTCCGTTTTCCAACGCATCGATACCAAGGGTGGTGTGCAGGAAATGCGGGGTGGCGATGATGACCGCGTCCACTTCGCCGGAGCGAATCAGTTTTTCGCTGCTGTCGAAGGTTTTGAGCTGGCCCTTGTACCGTTCCAGGTTCGCCGCCATGGCGTCGCTGACCCCCGTCAGTTCACAGCGCGAGATTTTTTGATTGAGAAGGTAATCTGCATGGAACCGCCCCATATTGCCCATGCCAATGATGCCAAGACGGACTTTATTCATGTCTGTTCCGGTGCTGAGCAGCGGTGCGCTGCGGTTTTTGCCCGGGATTACTATTCTGGAGGGGCGGAAATTGTGGCAAGCTCTTTTCTGCCGGCGCGTAGGAGACTCTGATACTGGTTCCGCACCACAGCGCGGGCGAACGCGGACAAAGAATCAGTCTCGTAACCTTCTTCTCGTCTCCTACAAAATGGAATCTGGTATTTGACAATTGGTGCTCAACCGTCGGACCTGTCCCCGCATCCCTGCATCGCGTCCGAACCGGCGGTCCGTTCCAGTGACCGCAGCTCCTGCCGTAGCTTACAACCGGGCCACGAGCAATTCGCGCTGGAAGATCATTTCCTTGGGCAGATAGGAGTAAATGTTCATGAAAAGCTCGTCCTGGGAGAGGATTTCCTTGCGCCACTCTGAGGTATCAAACTGCTGAAGTTGATCGAACTTCCTGCGGTCGAAACCCTCCAGCCCTTCCGTGTCAAAGTCCTCGAAGCGCGGCACCCAACCCAATTGGGTTTCCTCGGCGCCGGCGCGGCCGTGCACGCGGTCCACTATCCACTTCAAGACGCGCATATTCTGCCGGAACCCTGGCCAGAGGAAATTGCCCCGATCATCCTTCCGAAACCAGTTGACGTTGAAAATGCGGGGCGGGTGCCGGATGCGTTTGCCCATGTTCAGCCAGTGGCGAAAGTAAAAGGCCAGGTTGTAACCGCAGAAGGGCAGCATGGCCAT
>CAZCUL010000796.1:0-5521 GCA_964501475.1 uncultured Verrucomicrobiota bacterium
CAGGTCGCGAGCCCGGACGGTAAAGTTCTCTTTAGCCTGCTGCCCAATGCGGAACGGCTGACTTTTCACGTGACGCTCGAAAACGTGACTGTGATCGAGCCCTCAACGCTCAGCTTCCGCCTGGATGGCTACGACCTTTCCTCAGGGATCGTATTCGGCAATCTCGAGCGATACCAGGTCAACGAGACGTATCCGTGGCACGGCGATTTCAGCACGGCAACCAACCAGTGCAATGGCGCGCGCATCTCGCTGGAGCATGACCTCTCCTTCATCTCCTACGTCCTGGAGGTGCGCGCCTTCAACGACGGCGTAGCTTATCGCCATATCATTCCCGGCGAAGCAAGCGCAGTCCGCGTGCCTGATGAATATTCGTCGTTCGTTCTTCCCCCGGGAGCCACCACCTGGTACGCCGGTCTCGCCGCGGGACATTATGAAGATACTTACCGGCAGAAGGACGTTTCCGACGTGGAACCGGGGGAATGGTCCGGACCGCCGCTCACCTTTAAATTGTCCGCTAACGCGGGCTACGCCTCGATCACCGAAGCCAACCTCGTCAATTACAGCGGCATGGGATTGGAGGCAGACGGGCGTCGCGGCTGGATGGTAGGACTGGGCCATCGGCAGCCGCTCAATTATCCATTTGAGCTGCGCTACGGCCGCGATGAAGCGAAGCGCCTGGGCGAAGCAGCGCCGATCACCGGAACGATCACGACCCCCTGGCGCGTGGTGATGGTTGGCCGCGATTTGCACACGCTGGTGAATAGCGCCATTCTGCCCAACCTTTGTCCGCCTCCCGATCCCGCCCTCTTTCCCGAAGGAATCAAGACCGCGTGGATCAAACCGGGCCGGGCGGTCTGGCGTTACGTGGACGGCGGCCCGAGGGGGGTCGAAGGGATGAAGGAGTTTTCCCAACTCGCTGGCCAACTCGGCTTCGAACACCACGTCATCGAGGGCCTTTGGAGCCGATGGAGTTCGGAGGAAAGGAAGGAGGTGGTGGATTATTCGAAACAGCAGGGCGTCGGCCTGTGGTTCTGGAGACACAGCAACCGGCTGCGCACCGAGGAAGCGCGCAAGGAGTTTTTCCAGATGCTGCACGAACTCGGCGTGGTGGGCGCGAAAATTGACTTCATGGATCACGAACACAAGGAGATCGTTGACCTCTACGAGGCGCTGCTCCGCAAAGCCGCCGAGTACCAGATCATGGTCAATTTCCACGGCGCCAACAAACCCACCGGCCGTGAGCGCACCTTGCCCAACGACATGGTCCGCGAAGCGATCAAAGGCATGGAGGCCAGCCGGCTGACGGAGCGCGCCCGGCACCAGACGATTTTGCCATTCACGCGTTATCTGGCCGGCCCGGCCGATTACACAACTATGATCTTCAGCCAGCGCCGCGGTGATACAACCTGGGCGAATCAGATCGCCAGCCTGGTCATCTTTGATAGTCCGTTGCTGACGATCGCCGCCCACCCGCAAAGCATCCTTCAGAATCCCGCTCGGGACGTGATCAAGAGCATCCCGTCTCTCTGGGACCAAACCATCGTTCTGCCGGAATCGGAGATCGGCCAACTGGCCGCCTACGCGCGACGCAAGGGCGACGCCTGGTTTGTGGCGGCCATGTGCGGTCCCCAGGCCCGGACCTTGCAAGTGTCTTTATCGTTCCTGTCGGATGGAACCTACCAGGCTTCGTTGGTCAGCGATGGAGAGACACCTGACTCTGTCGCTGTGGAGAGCACCAGTCATAACCGCGGCGACTCGCTCCGGCTCGATCTTCCTGCCGGCGGCGGGTTTGTGGCGCGGTTCGCCAGGTGAGGGCCGCGACGGCAGTTCATTGCCGAAATGATTTGGGCAGGCCGACCAGTGAATTCGGTGGCGTGGCGCGCTCCTTCAACGGGTCACTGGCGCGCCTCGGGCGTTACTTGCAAACTCAGGCGCTTTCCCTCGCGCAGCACAACCAGCTTCACCGGCTGGCCAATCTTCACGGCATCCAGCGCGTAGGTGTAATCATAGATGTTCGTGATTTTTTGCCCGGCAAATTCAACGATCACATCGCCGCCCTTCAGTCCCGCCTTGTCCGCCGGACTCCCGCCGCGAACTCCTGATAGCTTCACGCCCGACACCTCCGTGGCATAGTCCGGAATGGTGCCAAGATAGGCTCGCAGATTCTCCCGCGTTCCCCCGCCAAAACCGCTGCGTTCCACCTTCACGTAGTCGGGGCGATCATCACTCTCAGCCAGGTCCAGGAGCAACCCGCGCGCAAACTCCGTGATACGCTCCAACCCCTCGTAGTTCAACGTATCCGGTTTGTCCGTCGGGCGATGATACTCTTCATGGCTGCCCGTAAAGAAGCTCAGCACGGGCACGCCTTTGGGATAAAATGCCGTCACGTCCGTCGGCAAATAAGGATCGTCCTGCAAAACCAGATTGAAACCCGCCGGCACATTTCGCCTTTCAATGACCCGCCGCCAAATGGTCGAAGAGCCTGCGCCTTGCAGGTTCAGTTTGTTTTCCCGCAAGCGCCCGATCATATCGAAGTTGACGTAAGCAACCACATTGGACAGCACCACCGGCGGGTGCTCGGCAAAATAAGAGGAGCCAATCAGCCCGATTTCCTCCCCGGACCAAAGCGCGAACACGACGGCGCGGTCCAACGGCCTGTTCCTTTGGCTCTCCCAATGCCGCAATGCCGCAGCCAACTCCAGCACAGCCGCCACGCCCGACGCGTTATCGTCCGCGCCGCTGTGGATCGTGTTCTCCTCGCCTTTGCGCAACATGGCGCCGCCTTCTCCGTATCCCAAATGATCGTAATGCGCTCCCACCAGCACATATTCCGCGTTCCGGGCCGCGCCCGGCAAGAGAGCCAGAACATTGCGGTCCGTTTTTTTGATTTGCTCCACGGCCGCGGTTACTTCGACGCGAACATTCGGAACCAGGAACCCTCCTTCGGCATGGGGATTCTCCGAATCGAGCGCGGTCTGAAGCGACTTCATATCCTTGCCAGCGCTTTGCAGAATCCCGTCCGTCACGTTGCTGCTGATCGATAGCGCCACGATGCCGGAACCCGCCAGACTGCTGTCGAACGTCATCGGCGCCAGTTCACCGGCGTTCGGCGAGTTCGGGCCTGTTACAAAAAGGATCGCTCTGGCGCCCCGTTCGCGCGCCATCATGGCTTTATAGCGCAAACCGGCATAGCGATTCAGTTCGAGCCGCCGCTTTGGCTCGACCGCTTCCGGCACGTAGCGAAAGGCCAGCACCACCCGGTTCGAAACGTCCAGGCCCGCATACGAATCGTAGCCCTCGCCCGCTTTCCCCGGCACCACCAGACCATACCCGGCAAAGACGACTTCGCCTTCCACAGATTGATTGGCCGTGAATGAAAGCGGCCGAAAATCCTTCTCGACTTCAAACTTCATTTTCCCGGGCGGATCATCTGCTCGATGAACGACGAGTTGATTCTCGTTGGTCACCACTCGGACGCCCGCGGTGAATTCAAACTCCTGAAAATAAGTCCCGCCATCGCTCAACGGCCGCAGCCCGGCCGCCTTTAAATGACTTGCGATGTAATCGGCCGCGGAACGCGCTCCCGCCGTGCCGGTCATCCTCCCTTCCAATTCTTCTGAAGCCAGGTAATGAACGTGCCGCTGCAAATCCTCAAGCTCGATTTGCGGGGAGAAGCTTTTCGCGCCCGCGGAAGTTGCAGCCACCTTGTGAGACGCCCCGCTCGAAGCCTCTTTCTCCGAAACCGGGCGAGAGGCAACCGGCGCGGATCGCACTGCGCTCAGCGCCGCTTCATGGTTCCAAGCGCCCACAAAAAGCTGAGACTGCCCGTCGCTGGTGCGATTCGACGTCCAGCAAAGCCGCTTCCCATCCGGCGCAAAGGTCGGCAAACCGTCGAATCCATCCGTAAACGTCACCCGCACCGGGTCGCGCCCACCCTCGACGTCCACCAGGTAAAGTTCGAAGTTTGAAAACCCTTCTTTGTTCGCCGTGAAGATGACGTATTGCCCCGACGGATGATAAAACGGCGCCCAAGACATCGCGCCGAATTCGGTCAACCGGCGCACATCCGTGCCGTCCGTCCGCATCGTGTAAATGTCCGCTGTCACCCCCTTCTCATCGAACCGGCGCCAGATGATGCGTTCCCCATCCGGAGAAAAGAAAGGCCCGCCATCATACCCAGGGGTCGAGGTCAGCCGCCGCACATCCGAGCCATCTGCGTTCATGATGTAGATTTCGCCAAAATAAGCGGGATCGGTCTCGAGCCGTTTGCGGTCGTCCTCCGAAAGCTGCTCCTCCCGATACGCGCTCCGCAGCGAACAAAAAACGATCTTCGATCCGTCGGGTGAGTAAGCGCCTTCGGCATCATAGCCCTCGACGTCGGTCAGGCGGCGCAAGTTTGTTCCATCCTGTCGCGCCGCGAAAATGTCCATGGCGGCATCGTAATCCCACGAATACCGCCGCTCTTTGCCGCTGGCGCGAAATTCGAGTTCCGCTTTCTGCTTTTGCGGCGATGCCGGATCATGATGGGTCGAGGCGAACAGAACTTCGTCCCTGCCCGGACGGAAGAAGCCGCAAGTGGTCTTTCCTGTTCCCGGCGACACCCGGTGTGTGTCTCCGGTTTTCATGTCGAGAATGTAAATCTGGTAGAATGGATTTCCGGGTTCTCGTTCGCTTTGAAAAATGAGCTTCGTTCCGTCCGGCGAAAAATAGGCCTCGCCGCTGCGCCTCCCTTCGAAAGTCAACTGGCGGGTGTTCGAGACGAATTGCGATTCGTCCTGCGCCCTGGACGGCGCGGCTGGCGCTCCGTTCGCGGACCATCCGCCCAGGCAGACCCAAAGCACGACAGTCACGAATTTAAAGAATTGGCTCCTGCTCATCTGCCCTCATGTTGGCCGCCGGCGCGGTAAAGTGCAATCCGTTCTCAACTACGCAACGTTGAATCGCTATAATAAGGCTGGAAATCAGGCGCGTCGATATGGCTGCCAGGGAACCCGCCAGCGAAGATCGGCCATGAAGAAACATCCCAGCTTATGGAGTTGCGGTGATCAGGGATAACAGGCGGGCGCGGCACTGCCTTGGCTTTGTCCTACCACTCACCCAATCTTCGTTCAATCTCCCGGGCACGCCGGATAATTTGGTTGCTCAAGTGAGTGGCTGCGGCTTCATGATTCTTTGCAGCATCGCTGCTGATGGAGAGCAGTTCGGGATGCAGACGACCGCGCAGCTCATTGACGCGATTCGTCAATACCTCAACGCGGAAGACGTTGGTGAAGAGCGTCTCAAATCTTTCGCGATAGCGCTTTCTCCCTTCAGGCGTTTCCAGGAGGGCACGTGCCGCCAGACCCCTGGCGTCCGGCATTGTAGGCGCCTCCGGATTCCCAAACATCTGGTCCATGCCGTGGGGAAGGAAGACGAATTTCCCGGCGTCCGGATCACGATACAAGCGGTAGTTATTTCGATTGGCCGTGTAGCCGTCCCAATGACAGGTCATCATCTCCAGAACCACGAACGACAGGAAGCG
>CAZCUL010000797.1:0-14471 GCA_964501475.1 uncultured Verrucomicrobiota bacterium
GACTGGCTATGCGCTCAATAACGGAGCGACTGTCGTGAGCCAGGCTTACGATCCGGCTGATGCGAACACAGTGGAACTGACAACGGACGTGATCCTGACGCTTGAGACCACTTACACGCTGACGGTCTCCGGCGTGACCGGCATGGATGGGGGGATGCTCTCGCCTGATCCGACCGTGCGGCAGTTCCGCCATGGATTTGGCCGCTTTTGCACAGACTTTAACAGCGGCTTGCCGGTGGGAACGGCTGTCTTCGGCAACGCTATGGTTGCCGGCGACGGGATTCTGCACCTTACCGATGCGGTCAATAGCCAAAGCGGCGCATTCATTATTGCTAATCGAACGGGTGGTTTCCCGCTGGATCGCTTCACGGCCTCCTTCCGCATGCGGCTGGGTGGCGGCACACCAACACCAGGCGGCGCGGACGGTCTGAGCTTTAACTTCGCTCCGGACCTTCCCAATGGCACGGTTGGAGCCGCCGAGGAAGGCGCCGGAACGGGGCTGACTCTGGCATTTGACATTTGGGATAATGGCGGCGGAGAAGCGCCGGCGCTGGACGTCAAATGGGCAGGCTCGACCATCGGCCACGTCTTGATGCCTTTGGAGCGGCCGGGCTTTGTGGACGTCGGGATTAATCTCGACCCGGACGGCACGCTCGACGTGAGATATGACGGGATTCTGGTCTATGACAACCTGCCCACGCCGTTCGAGCCGTTTCCGAATGGACGGTTCGGGTTCTACGCCCGCACCGGCGGTGCGAACGCCAATCACTGGATCGATGATTTGTGCATCAACGATTTCACCGTCGGACCGGTGTTTTTCACTGACGAGCCGGATGACGTTACCGTGGGCGAGGCGCAGCCGGCCGCGTTCAGCGCGGCGGTGGACGGCACGCCGCCATTCTTCGCGCAATGGTTCTCGAACAACGTCGCTATTCCGGGAGCGAACCAGTTGACCTACACCACCCCTCCGGTGACCGCGGCGAACGAGGGAGACCAATATAGCGTCCAGGTCAGCAACGATTGCAGCGTGGCTACCAGCAGCAACGCGACGGTCCATGTTCTGTTGAACCCGCGAGTCGCCGACATTTTCAGCCGTAAAGACAACGAAGTGGTGATCGTGTGGACCCGCGATGTCGTCCTCGAGTCCGGAACTTATGATTTCAGCGGCGGCTTCGCGTTTGGCCGCGGCTACGGCGCCAGCCATAGCGAGGTCATTTTTACCAACGACGTTCCTCTGACCGAAGGCGAATACACCATGACCATTTCGGGCGTGGTCGATGAGGAATTCGGACTGCCGATGACGCCAGACCCGACCGTCCTCACGTTCCATCATGGTTTCGGGGCGGCCTGCTTCGACTTCAGTTCCATGGGCGCGCCGGCCGGAACGCTGTTGTTTGGCACTGCCAGCATTCCGGGCGACGGCGTTTTGCATCTCACCGACGCTGCCAACGATCAGCAGGGAAGTTTCATCGTTGAGGATCGAAACAACGGCTTCCCGTTGGACCGCTTCCAGGTCCGGTATGAGGCGCGAGTGGGCGGGGGGACGGCAAACCCCGCGGATGGTTACAGCTTTAACTTTGCGTCCAACCTTCCCAGCGTGGTTTTCGGTGAGGAAGGCGCAGGAACCGGGTTGACCATTGCCTTTGACAACTTTGATAACGGCGGCGGCGAGGCCCCGGCCATCGATGTGAAATGGGGCGGCCAGGTCATCGCCCATACCTTGACCACGGTCATGCGATCAGGCGCGGAATTCTACGACGTTTACATCAACATGGATCCGGACGGCACTTTGGACCTGATTTACAACGGACAGGTCGTTTATTGGAACCTGCAAACGCCATTCACCGAAATCACCGGAGGACGTTTTGGCTTTGGCGCCCGCACCGGCGGATTGAATGACAATCATTGGATTCGCAACCTTTGCATTAACAACTTCTCACTCGGGGAAGTTCTCATCACCCAGCAGCCGGCCGACGTCTCGGTGCCCGAATGCACGACTGCCAGGTTCCAGGTGGATGTCGATGGCCTGCCGCCCTTCAGCGCGCAGTGGTTTTCCAACGACGTCGCCATCGCGGGCGCCGATGCGTTTGTTTATCAAACGCCGCCTCTGGATCGAAACGCGGATGGGGCGCGCTACAAGGTAGTCGTCAGTAACTTTTTCGGCGTGGTCGAGAGCCGCGAAGCCATCGTCACCATCATTCGCGACGAGACTCCGCCGGAAGTGTTGAGCGCTGTCGCGCGCTGCTTCCTCGAATACACCAACATCGTGGTGACCTTCAGCGAGCCGCTCAATGAAGCCACGGCGGAAAACGCCGCCAATTACACCCTCAACTTCGGCGGCACGGCGCAGTCGGCGACGTTGCGGGCCGACGGCCGATCCGTCGAACTGCACGTCACGCCCGGAATGGACCCGGTTAATTGCAACGTTTTGACGGTTAACAGTGTTCGCGATTTCTGCACCTTTAATGAGGTGGCGGCCGATTCCCAGGTTCTCATCCATGTTCGCACCCCCCTGCTCGCTTCCGGCGCGCAAAACCTCATTGTTGTCGAAGCCGAGGACTTCGACGAAAGCATTGTCGCCGGAGGCAAGACATGGACGTTTTCAAACGTCAACGACGGAACCGGGGCCTTTACCGGAGCCGGATACATGGAGAGCCTGCCCAATACAGGCACTGCTGTGGCGGATGCTGATCTCAACACCGCCCGATTGGATTATTGCGTGAGGTTCCCCGCCGCAGGCACTTATTATCTGTGGCTGCGAGGCAAAGGCCGCGACGGGGCCGATAATTCGGTTCATGCCGGCCTGGACGGAGCTCGCAGCCCGCAAGGATTGCAAATCGGAAACGATACCGCAGCAGGCGGCTGGGGGAACAACGATTGGCGCTGGGTGAACGACGTTGCTCCGGCAGGCTCCCGGCCCGCCCGTATCACCGTGCCGAGCGCAGGTTTGCACAATGTGAATATCTGGGTCCGGGAAGACGGCACCCAGCTCGACAGAATCCTCCTCACCACGGATGCGGCGTTTACGTTCGCTGACCCGACGGTGGCGGGACCCGCGCCCAGCGCGCGCGAGCCGAGCGGGCCGCAATTGAGCATCCGTTTTGACGGCACGAATGTGGTCGTGGAATGGGATACAACCCTCTGCCGTCTGCAATGCGCGCGGGAATTGCATTCAGACCCGGCCGAGAACGTCTGGGAGGATGTGGCCAGTCCGTCGCCCTACATCGTCCCCTTCGAAGTGAACCTCGATACAGCCCAGGAAGTTCCGACGCCTGTCGGTGGCACCGGTTCGGGCAGCGGCACCATGACGCTTTCGGGACATGCGCTGACGATTGATATCACGTTCTCCGGACTGTCAGGAAACGCTATGGCCGCGCACATTCATGGCCCGGCGCCGCCGGGGACACCGGCGGGCATCCTTTACGATTTGGCTGGAATCACAACGTTTGGAAGCACCTCCGGAACGATCAACGGGACGGTGATGCTGATGAATAATCCAAACGGCACCGGCTTCACCATCGCCCAACAGTTGCAGCAACTGCGCGACGGGCTCTGGTATGTGAACATCCACACCTCGACCCACGGACCGGGCGAGATTCGCGGCCAAATCGTCAAGCCGCCGCAATCGTTCTATCGCCTGGTTGCGCCATAGCCGAATCGGCGCCGCGCAGGCAGGGTCGGCGGCGCGCCGCCTTACCCGGCTCTGCCGCGGGGCAAAACAAGGCCCGGCGCTCCCTGCGTCTCATGACGATTCCTGGCCAGCAAGGGAACGGATGACACGGCAGGGATTACCTGCGGCAAAAACGTCTGCGGGAATGTCTCGCGTCACTACACTGCCGGCGCCAATGACGGTTCGATCTCCAATCGTCACACCCGGGCAAATGATCGCTCCGCCACCGACCCAAACGTCTGATCCAATGGCGATCGGCCGGGCGGACTCGAGCCACTTGCGTCGCTCGACCGCACTGATCGGATGGGTCGCGCTGTAGATTTGAACCGACGGACCAAAGAGGACATTGCTGCCGATGGTGACGCGCGTCACGTCGAGCACGACACAGTTGAAGTTGAAGAATACTTTCGTGCCGAGTGAGATGTTGGTGCCGTAATCGCAGAAAAACGGCGGTTGAATCCAGGGGTCGGTTGCGCTTCCAAAGAGTTCGGCCAGGATACGGCTGCGCTCCTCCTGCTGATCCTCCCGTGAGTCGTTCAGTAGCTTGCAGAGGTCGCGGCATCGCTGCCGTTCCGCACAAAGCTGCGGATCGAGCGGATCGTAGAGTTCGCCGGCCAACATCTTTTCCTTTTCGGTCTTCATGTGCCCCCAATCTATTCGAATGCAAAGGTCGGCGGCGAGAACCATTCACCATTTGCCGATGAACGTTTCAGTCTATTTCCCTCCTTCTCCCGGCTTCCCGCCGTGCGGTTCTTGCTCTTGCCGCCGAGGCCGGGCTGGCCCAGTCTCAAGCGATGAAAGCTCTTAAGCAGTTTGCGGGAATCACTCTCGCACTCTTCTGCCTCGCCGTTGCTCCACCGCTGGTCGCCGCTGCCAGGCCGAACATCGTTCTGGTGATGGCAGATGATCAGGGGTGGGGAGACATGGCCTACAACGGGCATCCGGTTCTGAAGACTCCGAACTTCGATGCCATGGCAGCGGCAGGTCTGCGCTTCGACCGCTTTTATGCCGCGGCGCCTGTGTGTTCACCGACCCGCGGAAGTGTCCTGACGGGACGGCACCCAAACCGGTTCGGCTGTTTTAAATGGGGCCACACCTTGCGGCCGCAGGAGATCACTCTCGCCGAGGCGCTCAAGAAGGCTGGATACAAGACAGGCCACTTCGGCAAATGGCACCTGGGCTCGGTCCGCCGCGGCAGTCCCGTCAATCCCGGCGCCAGCGGATTCGACGAGTGGTTTTCAGCGCCTAACTTCTTCGACGTCGATCCGATTTTGAGTCGGGAAGGACGCGCCACAGAGACTGAGGGCGAAAGTTCCATGGTGACCGTGGATGCGGCGCTCGAGTTCATTCGGCGCTGCGCGAATGAAGAAGCCCCGTTCCTGGCGGTGGTCTGGTTCGGTTCGCCTCACTCTCCGCACCAGGCCCTGGAAACAGATCGCCGGCTTTACGCGGATCAACCGGAAGCTCTGCAACACTTTTACGGGGAAATCACCGCCATGGATCGGGCATTCGGGAAACTCCGCCAGGCATTGAAGACGCTCGGTATGCGAGACAACACGGTCCTCTGGTATTGCAGCGACAACGGCGCCTTGCCCAGGGTCGGCTCGAGCGGCGGGCATCGCGGCCGTAAAGGCCAGGTGTACGAAGGCGGGCTGCTGGTCCCAGCCCTTTTGGAATGGCCGGCCAGCATCAAAGAACCGCGGGTGACGACAGCTCGCTGCAATACTTCCGACATTTATCCGACCCTGCTGGAGATTGTCGGAGTCTCGATGGATCGCCAGCCGCCGCTGGACGGAGTCAGTCTTGTGCCCTTGATCGAAGGCGCCGCTCAGGAGCGGCCGAGGGCGATGGGCTTTTGGGATTATCCGGCTCCGGGCATCCGGACACCCAGCAAGGAATGGATGAGTGAACTGCTCGCCGCTCAACGCACTGGCCGTGAACCGAACGATACGGACAAACTCCGTCTCGACGCCGCCGAGATCAAGGCGAAGCACTCCACCACTGAATTTCCGGGACATGCGGCCTGGATCGATGGCGACTGGAAGTTGCACCGCATCGCCAGGAACGACGGCGGCGCGGTCCGGACCGAGCTCTACAATCTGGCGCATGATCCGAAGGAGACAAGAGACCGCGCGGCGGAAGAGGAGGAGCGGCTGTCCCGCATGAAAACCGCGCTGGAACAGTGGCAGCGTTCGGTGGTTAAAAGTTTGAATGGCGAAGATTACTAGCCTGGCACTGGAGAGCCAACCGAGGCCTGACCGAGGGTTAAAAAGAGGAACTCTAAAGCGGTTAAAAGATTGAAAGGATGTCCGCTCGCACTATTAACCTCGAATCCGGGCTTCCGTCGGTCGATGAGGCGCGACGACGTTTGATTGCCGAGATGGAGAGAGCGCGCAAGGACGGGGTGCGCGTTCTCAAGGTGATTCATGGCTGGGGTTCCAGTGGCGCTGGCGGCAAGTTGGGCCCTGCCATCCGAAAATCGCTCCGCCTTCGCGTCAAGGAAGGCAAGGCAGTTGCCGTTGTCCCGGGAGAACGTTTCTCGTCCGATACAACCGACGGCCGCGAACTGATTCGCCGACATCCCCAGGTGCGGGCCGACCGCGATTTTAACCGCGCCAATCCGGGCATTACGATTGTCGAGCTGGGATGACCTTTGGGGTCCGCTGACTTCAAGACCTTGAGGCCGGAAAGGAGAACAACAACGAGAAGAAGTATAAGTCAGGACAAAACCGGTTACGGAGCCATGAAAACGAAATCCGCTTTTCCCGGAGCGTGCTGCGGCTGATGGGCAAGATTCGCCCGTCGGCCAGCCTGCGCCCGCGGTTAAAGCGCCAGAGGACTGGCGCCCGTCCGCCGTAATATTATGGAGGGCGGGCAGTCCAAAACCTAGCGGACTCCCCAACGGCCTGGTAATCGCGAGGCGTCTTGGAGTGTCCACCCTCCGCAGTATTGCTACGGAGGGCGGGCGGTAGTCCTCTACCGCTTTCTTTAACGGCGAGAAGCAGCAGTCGGCGATTTGGAACGCCTGCACCACGGCGCGCACGAGCGGTGTTTCATTGCCAACTCAGTCCAGACCAGGATTAGCATGAAGGGAATCGGGTCAGAATGCGGGCAGTAGAAGCGGTTCTACTTCGAGTCGGTGAATGGAGATCTCCGACAACGTCAATCGAGCACCCACGCTCGATAGAAGCGGCAAGGGAGTGCGGACGCCTCTGAATCGATCAGGACTGTGGCGCTATTGGAAACCTGATTCGTGCCAAGGCTGGTCCAGTCGATTAAGTTGGTGCTCGCCTGGATGACAATCGTCCGGGCATCTCCTGCTGAAAGCGCACACTGCACGGTCCCGTCGCTGTTCACAGTCACCGTCAGCGGCTCAAATCGAGGCCGCGCATAGCCTTGCGTGAAAAGGCGGGCCACACCGTACCGCGCCCCGCCGCCCGGAAGGGGGCGCCAGTTCGGAATCAACGCGCGATTTCCCTGCCAGGCTACGGTATAGCAATAGTCAATGCGCGGATTGGGAACGAAGGCGGGATCTGGAATGGCATTCGCGTCAAGAAGCACAGGTCCCTCGTTGGGAGCAGCCACAAGCAATTTGCCCTCCGGTCCCGGAATGACGTGATGGGCAAAGCCGTACCACGTGCCGAACATCTGATAGTTGGAACCGTCGGCGTTAAAGAGGACAATGCGCGCGTTGTCCGAGGCCACCAACACACCGCCGTCATTCCAGGGCACGACGACACGCTGCTCCACATGAGGCATTGTTTGCAACTGCCCCGCAAAGTTGGTGTCGAGCGAGCCATCCGCATTGAGCCGCGCCAGATGATAACGAGGCACGCCGTTGAAATGGGTGAACCGGCCGGAAACGTAGATCTTGCCGTCGTCTCGCAGGGCGATTCTCCAGACTTCGCTCCCGAAACCCTGTCCGACGTTAAATTCAGGATCGACCGCGCCGTTCGGCAGCAATCGGACAATTCCAACGGGCTGTCCATTTAAGTTGAGCGCGCCGCCGGCGAGAATCCTGCCATCGGACTGCAAGACCATTGTATAGACGCTGGGTGCCAAAGAAGGCGGCGCAAACCCGTTATCGACGGAGCCGTTCGAATTGAATCGCACGACTCCGCAAGAGAAGTTGCCCCGGAAGGCACCCAGGAAGGCGGAACCCGCCACCAAAACCCTTCCATCCGGCTGGTAAAGCACATCATGCGCGAAGGTGTCCGGATGCGCAGAGAGCGTTGGCACCTGGAATGACCGGTCCAGGTCTCCATTCGGATTCAGGCGAGCCACATAGTGCTGCGCCTGACCGTCATATTCGGTGAAGCGCCCGACCACGAGAATCTTGCCGTCGGGCTGGACCGTGATGCCAAGGACTTCGCCGTTGGCCCCGGTTCCCAAATGGAAGGTCGGATCAGCTTGCCCGGCGTGAAAGTCCTGGCCGCCGCAGGGAAGAACAGCCGCCAACACCAGACAGCAGACCGCCGCCGAGCCTGGCTTTGGCGATAAGTTCCCCGGTCTATTACTCTTCTTCATTTGGGGACCCGTTAGCACGAAACCTGCCACGGATGCGCGAGCAGGCGGGCGGATGTATCACGTGAGCGCTCGCGGCAATGAACACAAGTCCATCTTGCGCGATGAGCGGGACCGGCGGCGTTTTCTGGAGTTGATCGGCGAGACCGTCACGCGTTTCCAAGTGCGGTGGCACTGTTTTGTGCTGATGGACAATCATCACCACCTTCTGCTGGAACTCGGCAGGAGCAAGGTTGATGAGGCAAGTGGACCAATTGTTGAATTGTGAGATATGACCGCTTGGAGTCCGTGCGACCCTTCTTTCTTTCCGGGAGCGTGCTGCGGCTGATGGGCAGGATTCGCCTGTCGGCCAGCCTGCGACGCCTGCGGTCAAAGCGCCAGGAGACTGGCGCCCGTCCGCCGTAATACTATGGAGGGCGGGCAGAGCGCAGCGGCGGCGGCGCTTTGGCTCCGGCTTCTGCCACGACCGGCAAAGCCAAAGCGGTGTCGCGTTTTGCTTGCCACCGCAGTCCAAATCAGCCGCATCGCAGCACGGTTTATAGAAAGAATTCTTTGCAAACCGAACCCGGATTCCGCCTTGCAGTCGGCGGCACAGAATGACATTCTCGCGCCATCAAACAGCCACTCAACGAGACGATTGATTTTATGCCCATGAAATTCAGCAAGACCTACTCGCGCCGGCAGTTCATCGCTTCCACCGCCGCCACCGGATTTATGTTCAGCTTTTTGCCCAGCCGCGTCTGGGGTGCCAATGAACGCCTCCGCTTCGCCGGCATTGGCGTCGGCGGCAAAGGCTCGAGTGACATCGATCAGGCTGGGAATCTCGGTGACGTCGTGGCCATCTGCGATGTGGATGACAATCATCTGAATGCGAAAACCGAGAAATTCGCGAGCGCAAAGAAGTACAACGACTTTCGGAAGATGCTCGACGAGATGGGCGATCAAATCGACGCGGTGACGGTGAGCACGCCCGATCATACGCACGCTCCGGCGGCCTTGCGGGCGATGCGCATGGGCAAACACGTTTATTGCCAGAAGCCGCTCACCCATACCGTCGAGGAAGCGCGCATGCTGCGGGAGGCCGCCCTGAAATACAACGTGGCGACGCAAATGGGCAATCAAGGCACAGCCGCCAACGGCTTTCGCCAAGCGGTCGAGATCATCCAATCCGGAGCGATCGGTCCGGTCCGCGAAGTGCACGTCTGGACGAACCGTCCCGTCTGGCCGCAAGCCCCCGAGATCACGGCGCGCCCGAAAGACACTCCGTCTGTGCCCGCGCACGTGCATTGGGATTTGTTCCTCGGCCCGGCCCCCGAACGGCCCTACAGCCCCGTCTATCATCCCTTCAAATGGCGCGGCTGGTGGGACTTTGGAACGGGAGCCTTGGGCGACATGGCCTGCCACACGGCGAACCTTGCTTTCATGGCGCTGAAACTGTCCAATCCCATCAGCATTGCGGCGGAGAACGGTCCCATTAACCCGGAGACGTATCCGGCCTGGGCCACAATCACTTTTGAGTTTCCTTCCCGCTGGGAATGGCCGCCCGTCAAGCTGGTTTGGTATGAGGGGAAGAAGCCGGACGGCTCGAAGAACTTGCCGCCGGACGATTTGCTCTACGGCCAGAAACCGCCCGGGAGCGGACTGCTGCTGGTGGGCGACAAGGGAACGCTCTATTCGCCGAACGATTACGGCGCCGACTACAGACTTTTCCCTGAGAACGATTACAAGGATTATAAACCGCCGGCACCGTGGCTCCCCAGGAACGGCAAAGGCGATCAGGGGATGAAAGACGAGTGGGTGGCCGCCATCAAGGGAGGCCGGCCCGCCCTCTCGAACTTCAATTACGCATCGCAACTCACAGAAACCATACTCCTGGGCAACGTCGCCATGCGCGTGGGCAAAAAAATCGTTTGGGATGGCGACCGCCTGCGCTCGCCCAACTGTCCGGAAGCCGAGAATTACGTGCGCAAGGAATACCGGTCCGGCTGGGATATCCATGAATCGACTTCGAGCAGATAATCGATGACCTCGCTGAAATTGAGCGCTGCCATGAAACACCCGAATGTCCCAACCACCACCCGGCGAAGCTTCCTCAAGAGCACGGGCGCCGCTTTGGCCGCCGCTCCATTCGTATTGCCAAACCGCGTCCGCGCCCAGTACAGCGCCGACACGCTCAAGGTCGGCCTCATCGGTTGCGGCGGCCGGGGGACGGGCGCGGCCAAGCAGGCTTTGAAGGCGGACAAGAATGTGGTCCTGGTTGCCCTGGGCGATGTTTTTGAGAATCGGCTTGGCCAAAGTCTTTCGACTTTAAAGGCCGACAGCGAAGTTCAGAAAAAAGTGGATGTCGATCCGGAGCAATGCTTCATCGGATTCGACGCCTATCAGAAAGTCATCGATAGCGGTGTGGACGTCGTCATTCTGGCGACGCCCCCCGGGTTTCGGCCGGGCCACTTGAAGGCGGCCATCGAGGCCAACAAGCATGTCTTTTGTGAAAAGCCCATGGCGGTGGATGCCCCGGGGGTGCGCTCTGTGCTGGCCACGGCCGAGGAAGCCAAAAGGCGCGACCGGGCGTTGGTCGCTGGATTTTGCTGGCGATACAATCCGGCGGAGCGTTCCGCCTTTGAAAAGATTCACGAGGGCGCCATCGGAGATGTTCGCGCGGTCCATGGCACCTACCTGACCGGGAGCCTTTGGTCCAAGCCGCGACAAGCCGGCTGGACCGACATGGAATGGCAAATCCGAAACTGGCTCTACTTCACCTGGCTCTCAGGGGATCATTTGGTTGAGCAGGCCGTGCACACGGTGGACAAGATGTCCTGGGCCATGAAAGACCAAAAACCGCTTCGGGCCGTCGCCATGGGCGGCCGCCTGGTCCGTACCGGCGCCGAGTTTGGTCATATCTACGACCACTTTGCAGTGACCTACGAGTATCCGGACGATGCCCGAGCTTTTATCTTCTGCCGCCAGCAGCCAAATTGTTATCAGGACAATTCGGACGCCATCCTGGGAACCAAAGGAACAGCTCGAATCAAGGCGTTCGGCCCCATTTCCATCACCGGCGAAAACCCGTGGCGGATTCGCTCCCGGCAAGGCCTTGAAGATATGTATCAAGTCGAGCACAACGAGCTGTTCGCATCCATCCGGGCCGGGAAGCCCATCAATGACGGCGCCTGGATGGCCCAAAGCACGATGCTTGCGATCATGGGCCGCATGGCCGCTTATACCGGCAAGGAAGTCACCTGGGAGCAGGCCATCGATTCCAAAGAAGACCTGTTACCGCCGCGCCTGGATTGGGACCTCCCGCGGCCAGTCTCGCCTGTGGCTTTGCCAGGTCAGAAAGAACTGGTTTAGGGACCCTCCCGGCCAGCTTTCCGAACGCTGGTTTGTCGCGGGCCGCGGCTGTCCCCAGCCGCAGCGCTCGCGAATGAGAAAGGCGCGGCAGGCTGGCAACCTGCGTTACGAATGCAGGTTCGTGCCCTGTAGCGCCGTTAGCGGCAAGAAAATGGGAAGTTTAATCTTCTTGTCCCAAATGCTCTTGCCATTCATCCCATGGCCATCGGTGATACGGCCGGTTGACAACCTGCCTTTCACCCCGAAATCCTGCGGAAAACTATAGCGACCAACCCTTCCGGTATTCGCGGCGGATGTATTGGTTCGCTTCGGAAACGTTGGTCACTTTGAGCTGTTTGGCATCCCAAAGAATTTTCTTGCCGGCGCGGATGGCTACATTGCCCAGCAGCACGGTCTCGGTGAACGGCCCTGCATAACTGAAGTTCGAGAGCGCCGCCGGACCGCCTTTGATTGCCTGCACCCACTCATAATCCTCGTTTCGCGTTCGAGGGATGATTTGCGGAGGCGCCTCAAAGCTTTCCTTCAGACTTTCCGGTGTAGTAACCCAGCTCGTATTCCCGCGATTGAAGTACATCTTCCCCTTTTCTCCAATGAGAATAGTGCCGAACCCTTTCGGGTCCCGCCCTTCAACAATCTCGTCGGGCGGGAAGTTCTGCTTGCCTTCCTTTTTGCCGTCGTACCACACGAGTTTGACCGGAGGCTGATTGCCGCGCGCTGGAAACTCGTAGGAAATCGTGGACCATAAAGGAGGCGATTCCCTGGTGGCGCCCTCGGAGATGGCTTCAACCGATTTGGGAGCATCCAACTCGAGCGCCCAATAAGCCATATCCATGATATGGCAGGCCATGTCGCCCAGCGCGCCGGTCCCGAAATCCCACCAACCGCGCCATTTGAAAGGAACATAAGCCGGGTGATACGGCCGCTCCGGAGCCGGGCCGAGCCAAAGGTCCCAATCGAGCCCTTCCGGCACGGGCGGCCTCTCCTCCGGCCGGGTCACACCTTGAGGCCAGATGGGGCGATCCGTCCAGATATGCGCCTCGGTCACTTTGCCGATAATCCCGGCGCGAACGGCTTCGACAGCCCGCCGAATTGGTTCACCGGCATGCGCCTGATTTCCCATTTGCGTGGCGACCTTCTGTTCCTTGGCAACCTGGGCCATCTGCCGCGCTTCATAGATCGAATGCGTGAGCGGTTTCTGGCAGTAACAATGTTTGCCCATCTTCATGGCCATGATCGCAGCCGGCGCATGCGTGTGGTCCGGCGTGCTGACCATGACGGCGTCAACGTCCTTCTGTTTCTCCAGCATGACGCGGAAATCCTTGTAACGTTTGGCCTCCGGATACTTCGCGAATGTTCCCTGGGCCCGGCCTTCATCCACGTCACAAAGCGCCACAACGTTACAGCCTTCCTTGGCGGCATCGTTCACGTCACCGGCTCCTTTGCCGCCCACGCCAATGCCAGCCAGGTTGATGCGCTCATTGGCGCCCCAAACACGGCTCGGGAGAAACGTAAACGCAAAAGCGGAGGCAGTGGTGGTTCCAATAAATCGACGGCGGGAAATGATTCGTTTCATGGCTCAGATGTTTTTCGGTTGCTGCTGCGTTCCATTCATCCTCGCCGGCTTCGAGGAGGGTTCAAGAAAATATTCCAGGAAACGACCTCGCGGATTCCGCGGAGTCGCGTTTGCCCCCATAATCAGCGGAAGACCTGGTCCAACCCGAGCACGCGCACGATGTCGTCTGAGTCGCCGTCATACCATACGTAAAGAAGCTGAACGTT
The DNA here is from genome assembly GCA_964501475.1 of uncultured Verrucomicrobiota bacterium. Classification (GTDB taxonomy): domain Bacteria; phylum Verrucomicrobiota; class Verrucomicrobiia; order Limisphaerales; family CAZCUL01; genus CAZCUL01. The sequence continues at coordinate 13,325 of CAZCUL010000797.1, forward strand.
GGCGGTGTTCAGTTCCGCAAGCGTGGCGGCGGGCAGACCGGGTTCGAGCCGTGGCTCGAAAATGAATTCTTCAGTGAAGTTGTGGTGCCCCGGACGGTAGGTCTGGGAATAGTAGTCGGTCAGGACAATCGGGTCGGTCGTCAACCCCGTGATGCGCGTTTCCACGAAGTGAATCAAAGGCGCGGTGTAGCCCGCCGCCAGTTGGGGGGCGGGCGGCCAGTAAAATGAAGTTTGGACCGTGACGCCGCTGCCGCCGGTCACGGTGCGTTCCTGGAGCATCGAGCCCGGCACGAGTGTGGGGCACGGTTCGAGGACCACCAGTTCCTCCGTCGTCGTCGTCGGCTGGCCTCCGTATTCCATGGTAGGCAGGGGCGCCGGGTACGTGACGCTGACGTGCTTGAAGAAATCCTGTTGCGTAAGGATTGGCGGCTGCGCGCCCGTCACCTGGGTCGTCAGCATCGTGTCCAGACGCCACGCGCGATGACCGGCGCCACTGCCGGTAGTCCAATAGTGCGTTGCGCCCGAGAGCGAGTTCGAGGCGTTGGGCCAGGAGTTCAATGGGCCGCTCAGCGCGCGCTTCGTTCCGCCTTCGACGTAGTCGTAGCTGCCTTCGGTGTAGATGCCGTGGACGAGATTGGAAGCGCTCAACCGCAGGTTCGCCGTGCGCAAGCTCCAGAGCGACTTCAGCCGGTGATTGGAGAACACGTCCGCCGCTTCCCGTTGGGCGACGCAATAGGTCGCCGGTTCATCGATGAGAAACGCGGTGACGCTGCCGGTCATGGCCGGGCTGGGCACTTCGCGCACCTGTTTGACCACCAGGCCGAGGTTCACGTCTTTCTTGTACTCGAAATCGAGCAGGAAGTTGTCTTTCTGCGGGTAAAACTGGCGAAAACCATACCCGACCGACGTCAGCAGGTTCATGAAGCCCAGATAGTCGGTTTGCCAATCCATTACGTAACCGCCCAACGGCACGCGCGACGAGTGGCGCGTCAGCGTCAGCGACGTTCCAGAGTTGAAGCGCGCGGCGGAGACCACTTCCGGGATGGATGCGCCGTCAGGATTGGTCACCGACTCCGCGCCCAATTGGGTCACGAGTTCGCCGATGGCGTTGGTGATGGTGGTGGAGAACCTGAAGCGCAGCGTAGCC
>CAZCUL010000798.1:0-4254 GCA_964501475.1 uncultured Verrucomicrobiota bacterium
ATAGGGACGGCGCGCTGCGCCGTCAGCGGCTCCGGGAATGATTCTTCTCGCTGGCGCTCCATAGCGAACCGCGGTTCAATTCGCTCCATGAGTTCCGGACATATCGTGGTGACGGGCGGCGCAGGATTCATCGGCTCGCACCTCGTTGAACGTCTGCTCGTTGATGGGAAAGAGGTGGTTGTCATCGACGATCTTTCCACCGGCTCGATGGAGAATCTCAAAGCGGTGGTGGCGCATCCCAAACTCCGCGTGATTCAGAGCAAGGTGTCGGATAGCGCCGAATTGCCCGCCCTGTTTGCCGGAGCAGAGGCCATTTACCACCTCGCGGCCGCGGTGGGTGTGGACCTTGTCATGCGTTCGACGGTGCGAACGATTCAAACGAACGTGCACGAGACGGAAGCGGTGCTTGAAGCCGCGGCTCAGCACCGCGTGCTGGTGCTGCTTGCCTCAACCTCGGAAGTCTATGGCAAAAGCAGCAAGGAAACCTTCTCTGAGGAGGATGATCTGATCATTGGACCTCCCAGCGTGCAGCGCTGGAGTTACGCGTGCTCGAAGCTGCTGGATGAATTCCTTGCGCTGGCTTATGCGAAAGAGCGGGGCCTGCCTGTCATCATTGCGCGTATCTTCAATACGGTGGGACCACGCCAGACCGGCCGTTACGGAATGGTCTTGCCCCGATTTATTGAAGCCGCCAAGACCGGGAAGCCCTTGGAGGTTTTCGGGGATGGCTCCCAGACAAGATGCTTTTGCTGGGTGGGCGATACGGTCGAAGCGCTCGTGCGGCTGCAACGCTGCCAGGGCGCGGTCGGCCAGGTATTCAACGTGGGAAGCGATGAGGAAGTATCGGTTGCGGAACTCGCCAAACTTGTCATTCAGACGCTGAAATCCCAATCAGGAATCAAGACCCTGCCCTACGCCGACGCTTACCCCCCTGGGTTCGAGGATATGGCACGGCGACGTCCCCGTCTGGCAAAGCTGGAGGCCGCGATAAACTCCATGGGTAGAATCCCGTTGCCCGAGATCGTAAGGCGAGTCGCTGGATGGTTTGGTTCTGAAGATTGGGCGGCAAAGGCAAACGGCGTCCGGGTGGACGCCGTTTAAGCTCTCGAACCGGGGTATTACCCCAGGCAGTTCTTACTTGGGCATGAGCACATGAACGCGGCCGTTATCGTCCGCAATGGCCATTCTTTCCCTGAGTTGAAGGGTCGTGTTTTGTTCAACACTGCCGTCCACCGAAGCAACGTTCCCTTCCGTTCCGTGCACCGCGTTGGTCCAGGCCATTTGCTGAGCCGGACGAGTCAGCACCGCAGCCGCATTATTGATACCGGAGGAACAACCTTCAGAAACGGAATCCACCCTGATATTCCGATCCCCGGCCAGAATGTGCTCTTGAGCGTTCTGAATGGCGAGTTGTCCCCCGACATAACCGGCATCCACACCCGCGAAGTAGCTGAGAGCATTAGCACGATAGCTCATGTGAAGAAAGCCGCCCGGAGAATTTCCCCAATGACTCGCGGGATCCCTTATTTGCTTGTCCGCCGGGCACGCAAGAACCATGGGGTTCGGCAGTTGATTTGATATGGTCGTGAATTCGACCCACGCATTTCCTGACTTTCCAGAGGCTTGCGTGCCGCCATCGGCCACAGCCACGCGCCAGGGGAGGTTGTTTTTGTCGTTATCGTGCGTCCACATGATAAAAGAGAGGGCAACCTGTTTCAAATTGCTGACGCACTTGACCTTTTGGGCCTTTTGCTTCGCCTTCGCCAGGGCTGGCAAAAGAAGCCCGGCCAGAATCGCTATGATCGCGATCACGACCAACAATTCGATCAGTGTAAAGCCGATGATTCGTTTTCTTGCTGTCATAATTTTTGGAGCGGTTTTACGCTAACTTGCATCGGGAAGACATGTCAACCCAGTTTCCGGACTTCGGAGAGTATTCTTTCAGGTATGACGGTGCAGCCATGGAAAAATTCCAGCATGGCATTATGGTCACTCTAGTCACTCAATGCAAAAAAGCCTCCCTGCAGGGAGGCTTGCAAGAATCGTTACTGTATCGCGCGCCTTCCTTAGAGGTTCTGGCCTGGGAGACGGATCACCACGTCGCTTCCACCATCCAAAGCGGCCGTAACCAGCCACCGGAGGGAAACCACCGTCAACTGGTGCACGCTGCCATCAGCGAGCCCGACATCGCCCTGGTTGACATGGATTGTGTTGTCCCATCCCGCATTGGGCGTGGTAGCCGCCGAAGAGACAAGCCAGTTCAGGCTTCCCGTGATGTTTCGATCTCCAGTAAGGATCGAGTTCGGTTTGCCTTCATCCGCGCTGGTCCCGTAGAAGTAGCTCAAGTCATTCGTGTGATCGAATCCACCGCCGCCGGTCGGGGTACCGTCAGGAACCCAGGAGGTGGCTTTGCTCCGCTGCCCGTCGCTCGTACAGACATACACTTTCGGGCTGCTCACTTCGTTTGAAATCGAGCGATAGGCATCAATCACAGAGCCGTTCCTCGCCCCATCTTCCGCAGGAGTATCAGTAGCCCGGTTAACGTCGTCCGGGAATCGATCTCCGTGATCGTTGGACCACATCCGGTAAGCCAACCCGATCTGTTTCAGATTGCTCACGCAGTTTGCGCGTTGCGCGCGCGCTTTGGCCTTTGCCAGGGCGGGCAACAGCAGACCGGCCAAAATGGCGATAATGGCGATCACGACCAACAACTCAATGAGCGTGAACGCCCCGATTTTGCGATTTGTTCGTTTCATTGCTTGATTCTTTTCCGGGTTAATAGTTGCGCCGTCAAGCGGCATTTCAAAGTCTCTCTCGCTTTTAGCAGGGCAGGTGCCACCGGCTTGCCCGCCTGAATGGCCGCCCTTCCACAAGCATTTACCACCGCGGTGCGTGAGCATCTTCACGCATCATGCGTGAGAATGACGCATCCAGATCGAGTGCGACATCGATGGACGGGCGCCGGATGCGGCTCGCCGGGACGGACCCGCCCTAACCCAGGTTAGCGCCGCAGCCGATAGAACTTCTTCGCTGCGTTGGCCGGGACCGTGTAAGGCGACTGGGTTGCTACTGTCGCCCACGATGCGGCAGGCATGTTATCCGAAGATTCGAGCGTCCAGCCTGCGCCATCCCAGGAGATCACTACATTCGCGCCTTGGCGTTCGATGCGCAAGGCGGCGGCTCCGCCCCCACCGCAGTCCGACATAACCACTGATGGGATTCCAGTCATGAGCAGCTCCGCGCCGAATATCGCGTCGGAACTTCCTGTGTTGGGCTGGTGCAGTTCCGCTGCAAACACGTTCGTGCCCGCAGTCAGGCTGGGCACCACGATGTCCACAGGCCCCTCATAAACAGCGTCGCCTACCGTCCGGCTGCTGACGGTATTATGATTCTGACCCGCTGGCACCCCGATGCGGTGCACCTCCAGGCCATTGATGTAGAAGACGGCGCCGTCGTCGAGGACATAGCGCAATTGCATCGTGGTCATTCGCGCCGTGCCTGGAAAACTGAAGCGCGTCCGGAAATAGGAGGTAAGGGGGCCTCCCTGGTTCGGCGGCAAAAAGTTTGTTCGGAGCGGCTCGGGAAGCGAAGCGCCTTCTTCTCCAAGGAGTGCCGGACCAGACATCCATGCACTATCGTCGAAGCTGGGATTCCGCCAGGCGGTACCCAAGTCGGTGTTCGAAGCGTCATATTTCCACTCCGCATCGATGGGAATGAGAAGGCTGTCAAAACCGACGCTGACCCCACTGTTCGGACAGATCGCATTCCCGGCTTGGGAGAGGTCTCGAACATTACTGACGCGCACAATGTCGCCAATCTGCGCCAGGCCCGACAAAGTCAACATGACCGTCGTCGGGCTCATCTGGACCGCACCAGTAACTGTTTTGAGCTGTCCTGCGGAATTCGTGACCGTGTAATTGGCCAGGGTGGTGGCGCTTGCCATCGTGACCGGCTCATCCAGAGTGATCGTAAGCGTATTGGCCTTGGCAAACCCTGAAACAAGACCGGGTCCTTCTGTATCCGGAATCACCGTCAATACGGCGTTTGAGCTGTTCTGAGTGCTGGAGGTCGGATTACCCACCGAAACCCGATAGCTGTTGTTATTGAGGCTCAACGAGGCGTTGCTGATCGTATAGGTGCTATTGGTCGCGCCCGCAATGGGCGAACCGTTCTGAAACCATTGAAACGTCCGGCCGCCCACAGCCTGGACCGTCAGAGTCACCGGCTGGCCCTCGACGACCTCGCGGCTCTGCG
>CAZCUL010000799.1:0-4305 GCA_964501475.1 uncultured Verrucomicrobiota bacterium
GGACGCAATGCTCGTAGATCTGAACGCCCTGGCAGAAAAATTGGGAGCAAAGCTGCGGTTCGCAGCCGACCGTAAAAGCATTGATTTCGTTTTTGACAACGCCGGGCTTTCACCCGCAAGGGAGCGTGTTTCTGTGGGCGAGATCGCACCCGATTTCAAGCTGATGAAACTCGATGGCACGCCCGTGTCCTTATCCGATTTTCGCGGCAAGAGGGTTTTGATTAACAGTTGGGCGAGTTGGTGAGGGTGCCGCAACGATCTGCCGGTCTGGCAGAGGTTCTATCAGAAGCACCGGGGAGAAGACTTCGAGCTGCTGTCTATTGCCGTGGACGTGCAAGGCCCGGGCATGGTCAGGCCTTATGTGGAAAAATACCGGGTGACGTTTCCGGTAGCCGTGGACAGCGCGGACCTTTTTGGCGAACTCTTCGGCCTCAAGGCCATTCCCGTAACTTTTTTCATCGACGAAGTCGGCATTGTCCGGCTGCAGGGCGGCGGACCGGGCGAATCGCTCCTGCGGAAGATCGAAGCTATCCTCAAAGAGCCGGTAGCATCGATCCGAGCGAAACGCGCCGCTGTTCCATCCAGCCAAACCGTCTCCGCACTGGAGGCGCGCGTGGCGGCGAACCCAAAGGATTGGCGGGCACGGCTGGCTTTGGCGCAGGTTTACGATGCGAATGGCAGGTTTGGAGAAGCCCTGGCTCAATGCCAGGCGGCCGCGGAACTGCACTCTTCCGAAGCGAACGTGCTTTTTACCTGGGGGCTGATCCTGTTGCATGACGGCCGGCGGGAAGCAGCGGTCGGCAAGCTTCGCGAAGCGCGCGATCTCGCTCCGGACAACTGGCGAATCCGCAAACAGATCTGGGCTCTGGAACATCCTGATAAATTCTACACCGGTCACTCTCCGGATTTCGGCTGGCAAAAGGAGCAGTTGGCGCGCGAGAAAGCAGCGGGCACTGACCGGTAATCAGCAGGCAGTGAGGGCGTTTCGAAGGCTTTAGCCTGAGGTTTTCCGGCAAGGGACGTTAGCACGGGGCCGAGATGGGATTTTGGGTTGGATGAAGCCTGTTTCCCGAATGCTGCCAAGGGAGCACATCGGCGGACGGAAAGGGTCACTCGCCGTCGTTCAGGAGTTTGTGCACGGCGGTGAGCAGGCGTTCCGCGGTGTAGGGTTTCATGAGGAAGGCGATGTTGTCCAATCCGGTGGCATCCTTCACCTTGTCGCCATCCAATAAGCCGCTGGCGGCGATGATTTTTGCCGCAGGATCGAGCTTTTTCAGGACCCGAATGGTTGCCGGGCCGTCCATGTGGGGCATGATCATGTCAGTCAGGATGCCCTTGATCTCGCTCCGGTTGGCCGTGAAGACGGCGATCGCCTCGGTGCCGTCGCAAGCCGTCACGACGCGATAGCCGAACGTTTCGAGGGTCTCCCTTGTCATGGAGAGGACGGACGCTTCGTCGTCCACTGCCAGGATCAATTCCCCGTGCCCGGTGGGGATCTGCTTCTGCTCGTGCTCTCCCAATTGCCCCTGGGCATTCTCGACGGCCGGCAGGAAGACGCTGAATTGAGTGCCTTTGTTCATCTCGGTGTGGACCTGCACAAGACCTCCGTGGCTCTTGATGATTCCGAGAACAGTGGACAATCCCAAGCCAGTGCCCTTTCCCATTTCCTTCGTGGTGAAAAACGGCTCGAAAATCTTGTCCAGGACCTCTTTGGGGATGCCGGTGCCGGTGTCGGCCACACGAACAACCACATAAAAGCCCGGCTTGAGGTGGGGATCGTTCTGGGCGTCGGCCTGGGCCTGGTCGAGAACAAGGTTTTCGGCCGCCAATGAAAGCGTGCCCCCGTCGGGCATGGCATCGCGAGCGTTGACCGTGAGGTTGACCATGACCTGATGCAACTGGGTCGCGTCGCCCATGATCGGCCAGAGGTTTTCGCCGATCTTCGTCCGCAGTTTTATGGTCTTGGGGAAGGTTTCGGATACGATTTTGGCAACTTCCTTGATCAGGTGACGCGGCTGCAACAACACCCGCTCGCCGTCCACGCCGCGGGCGAAGGTCAGGACCTGCTTGACCATGTCCGCCCCGCGTTTGGCGCTGGATTCCACGATGGAAAGCATTCGGCGGCTCTGTTCGTCTTTGAACTTCTCCTTCAGGATCTCAACCGACATCATAATCGGCGCCAGGACGTTATTGAGATCGTGGGCGATTCCACCGGCCAGGGTCCCGATGCTTTCCATGCGCTGAGTGCGAAGGAATTGGGCCTCGATCTTCTTCTGTTCGCTGATATTGGTGTTGACGATGAGGATGGATTTGGGCGCGCCCATCTCATCCTGAACCAGCGTCCACTGGCTTTCGACAATCACCGATTCGTCGCCTTTGGTGACGTGGCAACATTCCTCCTTCCATTCGCCCTTCTCGAGAACTTCATTTTTGGCGCGCTCGAAATAGGATCGGTCCCGGTAAACCAGTTCGTCCACGAGCTTCCCGTAAGCCTCGCGCGCGGACCATCCGTAGAGTCGCTCGGCTGATTTATTCCAGTAAACGCAGCGATGGCAAAGGTCCATGACCACGATGGCGTCTTGCGATTTGTCCAGCAAGGCCGCCTGCTCCGACACCTTCTCCTCGGCCCGCTTTCGCAAAATCCCCTGCGCAATGGAATCGGCCACCGCACCCAGCAGCTCCAAAGTATCGTCCGGAAGCCGGTTGGGCGAATACATGGCCAGCACTCCCACGAGTTTGTTCTCCACCAGAAGCGGGAATCCGACGAAGCCAGTCAGGTTCTCCGCCCGTATCCACTCGCGGTCGCTCCGGTCGGGGTCGTTGAGAAGGTCATTCGAGATTTCCGGAAGGCCATGCCGCGCCACCAATCCCACCTTCAAAGTCCCGACCGGGATTCGGTGGTGATGGCTTTCAACCTGGGCGTAGAGGCCGGCGCTGACCTGCAGATCGAGCATGTCGTCGATCTCGTTATAGGTCCAGATGCGAGCCAGGGTCCCGTCCAAGTGCTTGAGGATGGCCTGGGCGCAGGGAAGGAGGAAGTTCTTCAACGTGTCCCCGGTGCTCAAGGCGAACCCTATGTCCGCGCGCAGAGCAAACTGCCGAGCCTGCCGGGCCCGGAGAGACTCGGCTTGTTTGCGCTCGGTCATATCGCGAAAGACGACCACTGATCCCACCAGTTGATTGCCTTCGCGAATGGCCGTGCTGGTGTATTCCACCGGAAAGAAGCGCCCGTCCTTGCGGCGGAACAAATCCTCATCGCCAACCAGCACCGTTCCATCCCGCAACGCGACCGTAATGAAATGATCCTCACAAGCGCCTGAAAGCGTGTCCACACGCAGTTGGTAAAGAATCATGCTCACAGGTTTGCCGCTCAATTCCTGAGGCGACCACCCGGTCAGCCGGGCAGCGGCGGGATTGATGAACGTGACATTCCCCTGGAGGTCCAGGCCGTAAATGCCTTCTCCGGCCGCGTTGAGAAGCAGCTCGTTTCGGCGGTTGACACGGGCCAGCTCCTCCTCGGCGCGTTTTCGGTTGGTGGCATCGACTCCCACGCCCACGTAATTGACCAGATCGCCATGCTCGTTGAAGACCGGTGTGATGTTGAGCGAGAGCCAATAATGAGGGCCTCTTTTGTGCGAGCAGAGGGTTTCAACCGTAAAATTCTTCCGGCTGGCAAAACCGAAGCTGAACTTCTGTATCGCCCGCGGATTTTGTAATGGCCCCAGGAGCATCGAACCCGGAGTTTTGCCGACGACCTCGTCCACCTGATAGCCGCTCAGTCGGTTGAAGCCGGAGTTGATCCATTCAATGACGCCGTCCGCATTCGTGATCAGAACCGCGTTGTCGGTTTTGTGGGCGACCAGCGAAAGCTTCGCCAGGTCGTTCTTCTTGCGATTGCTCGTGCGCAGCTCCCGCAGAAGCAGCAGGCTCAGCCAGGAAAACAGCACAAAGAGAATCACCAGGCTCCCGGCGTTGATCCACATCAGCAGAATGCGTTTCCGGGCGCTCAATTGATCGAAAGTCCGGCGCGTGCCTTGACAAAGAGTGCTGACATCCTGGAACGCCTTTTGGTGCGCCGCCTCCGCCGCAACATCTGCCGCCTCCGCCTGGGAAAGTCCGATCGAAGTCTCGCGAAGGCGCTGTAGTCGCGATCTCAGTTCGCCCACCGCGGCCCGCGCGCTGGAGTCGTCGATGAAGCGGAGAATGGAAATGCTCGGGCGCTCCTGGAGCATGTCCTGACAAGCGGCGATCGCCTCGTCGAGTACCTGTAAAACCTCCCGCTCAAGCCGGACCGGGTCGCGGCCG
>CAZCUL010000800.1:0-12387 GCA_964501475.1 uncultured Verrucomicrobiota bacterium
GGCTGCCCTGCCACCCCTGCAGCGCAAACCGCTCCCCATTCCGCTCGCACTTTTCCCGCTGACGGCTCCAGAATGACGATGCTCCCGGCCCATTTCAAGCAAGTGTTACGGCGGCTCGCGCCACTCTTCCCCGCCTTTCCCGCCCTGCGTCGGGCGCTGCTTGTTCGTGACGCCTTTTCGTGGCTGAATATCCGCGCATGTTCGAAGTGCGGAAGACAGACTCCACATCCCGGGGGCGGCTCGGTCGATTGACCACGCAGCGCGGCCTCGTGGACACGCCCGTCTTTATGCCCGTCGGCACTCAGGCAAGCGTGAAGGCGCTCGATCCGCGCGAGTTGCGGGAAATTGGCACCCAGATACTTCTGGGCAATACCTATCATCTCTCTATCCGCCCGGGACTGGACATCATTCGCACCGCCGGCGGCCTGCATCGGTTCATGAACTGGTCCGGCCCGATCCTGACTGACAGCGGCGGCTTTCAGGTCTTCAGCCTGGCCAAAATCCGCAAAATCAAACCGCACGGCGTCGAGTTTCGTTCCCACGTGGATGGCACTCTCCTCTTTCTGGGCCCCAGGGAAGCGATGGAGATTCAGCGCGTTTTGGGGTCGGACATCGCCATGGTCTTCGATGATTGCCCGCCGCACACCGCCACTGCGGACGAGATCAAGGCTGCCGTGGAACGGACCATTGCCTGGGCCCGTGAATGCCGGGAGCAGCCGCGCGCCGACGGCCAGCTCGTCTTCGGCATCGTTCAAGGCGGATCACAATCCGAGTGGCGGGAACATTGCGCCGCGGAGATTATAGCGCTCGGCTTTGATGGTTACGCCATCGGGGGACTGAGCGTAGGGGAACCGGAGGCCGAAATGTTCAAGGCTGTGGACGGCACGGTCCCTTTCCTTCCGGAAGGCCGGCCGCGTTACGCCATGGGACTTGGAACTCCAGCCCAGCTTGTCGAATTGGTTGCGCGCGGAGTGGATATGTTCGACTGCGTGCTGCCCACCCGGGTGGCCCGCAACGGCACGGCCTTTACCGCCCGCGGAAGCATCAGCATCAAGGCAGGCTTTAACAAGTCGGACCTGCGGCCCATCGAGGAAGACTGCGAATGCTTTGCCTGCCGGAATTTCACCCGGGCCTACCTGCGCCATCTGCTGAACGTGGGTGAAATCCTCGGCTTACGTATGCTCAGCGTGCACAATTCCCACATGTACATGAAGCTGATGGCGGATATCAGGGCCCATCTGGCAGGAGGCACATTTGCCGAATTCCGCCGTGCATTCGTGGCTGATTACGTGCCTACGAAGAAGGTCCTCGCAGCGCGCGAGGAGGGGATGCCGCCCTTGAATCTGGATGAGGAGAGCCGGTAGCGACAGTCCGTCAATTTCTCCCTTCCCACGCCCTTCAGCGCTGCTACGCTTGCAGGCATGGTGTTGGAGTTCGCAAAGATGAATGGAGCTGGCAACGACTTCATTCTGATCGATAACCGGCGCCGCCAGCTTGCCCTTGGTCCGGAGCAGATCATCCGGCTTTGCCACCGGCAGCGCGGCATCGGCGCCGACGGTCTTTTTCTGCTCGTGCCCAGTCAGACTGGGAAGGCCGATTGGGCCTGGGAGTTTTATAATAGCAACGGGAGCACGGCTGAAATGTGCGGTAACGGAGCGCGCTGCTTCGCCCGCTTTGTCCAGCGGCTCACTCAGGCGGCGGGACCGATCAGCTTCGAAACCGGCGCCGGCATCGTTCGCGCCGCGTTCGACGGGGAACGCGTGACGGTGAATCTCACCCAACCCCGCGATCTGGCACTCTCTCAAAAGATCACGCTGCGCCACGGCAAAGAAACAGTTCACTGCCTGAACACCGGCGTGCCTCACGCGGTCTTGTTCGTCAGCGATGCGGACCAGGCCATGGTTCGGGAATGGGGCGCCGAGATTCGGTATCACGAGCAATTCGCGCCCAAAGGCACCAACGTGAACTTCGTCCAGGTGCTCCATCCCAACCTCATCCGGGTGCGCACCTACGAGCGCGGGGTGGAAGGCGAAACCCTCGCTTGCGGCACCGGCGTGACGGCGTCGGCTTTGATCGCCTCGCGCATCCACGTCTTTTCCTCACCGGTGAAGGTTCAGGTCCGGGGCGGGGATATTCTGGAAGTCAGCTTCAAGGAAAGCAGCGGCCAATTCTCCGAGGTGCAGCTCACAGGGCCGGCCGATTTCGTTTTTGAAGGCCGGATCGAGATTTAGCGCACGTTTCCCTCCCGCGGAAGGGGCCGAGCTTTGCCCTTAAAAATCAAGCTGGCCAAACGGGCCTGATTTCCTGAATTTATCCGCCGCGACACTTTTTGAGGGCTCATGTTCACGGGAACTTATACAGCGATTGTCACTCCGTTTCGCAAAAGTCAGGTGGACGAAGAGGCGTTTGGCAATCTGATCAGAGAACAGATTCGCGCCGGCGTGGATGGAATTGTACCGGTGGGCACCACGGGCGAGTCGCCCACGCTCGATTATGAGGAGCACATCCGGGTCATCGAGCTGGCCGCCGAGTTTGCGGACGGGAGAATCAGAGTCATTGCCGGCACGGGAGGGAACTCGACCAGTGAAGCCATTTATCTGACCAAGGGCGCGGAAGAGGTCGGGGCCGACGCTTCGCTCCAGGTCGCGCCCTATTACAACAAGCCGAGTCAGGAAGGGCTGTTCCAGCATTTCAAAGCGGTTGCGCGCGAGACCCGGCTGCCCATTCTTCTTTACAGCATTCCCGGCCGTTGCGGCATTGAAATCGGCGTCCCAACGGTCAAGCGCCTCGCCGGCGCCTGCAAGAACATTGTGGGCATCAAGGAAGCCGGCGGCAGCGCAGACCGCGTCAGCCAACTCCGCGCCGCGCTGGGAAAGGACTTCGTTATTTTGTCTGGTGACGATTCACTCACGTTGCCATTTATGGCTGTGGGCGCGCAGGGAGTCGTCAGCGTGGCCTCGAACATCATTCCGCGGCAGGTGGCGCAAATGGTGAATGCCTTCATGGAAGGGAAACTGGCGGCGGCGCAAAAGCTCCACCAGCAGTTCTATCCGCTTTTCAAAGACCTGTTCATCGAAACCAACCCGCTTCCGATCAAGGCGGCGCTGGCCATGTTGGGAAAAGTCCAGGAGGAATACCGGCTGCCACTGGTGCCGATGAATGCGCGGAATCGAGAAACGCTGCAGGCTACCCTGAAGGCATGCGGGCTCTTATGACTGGATCGGTTTCAGCAAAGGCCACTCAGAGATGGTAATTGCGCGCGCTTGACTTGAAGCGGAAACGACTCACTCGTTACGATGCTCAAAATCATCATTACCGGCGCCAAAGGCCGCATGGGACAAGCGTTGCTGGCATGCGCAGCGCGCATTTCCTATGTGCAGGTCGCCGGACAGGTCGATCAAGGCGACGATCTCGGGACGGTGATTGACCGCGGCGATGTCGTCGTCGATTTCAGCTTTCATGATGCCACCGGGCCCATTGCCGAGCGTTGCGCCGGGCACGGCAAGCCCATGGTCATTGGCACCACCGGCCACACCCCCGATGAGAAGTCAGCGATCACTGCCTTGCGGTCGCGCATTCCCATTGTGTGGGCGTCCAATTATTCCACCGGAGTCAATACGCTCTTTTGGCTTGCCCGGCGCGCCGCCGAAATTCTGGGGCCGGACTTCGATCTTGAAATTGTCGAGATGCATCATCGCATGAAGAAGGACGCGCCCAGCGGCACAGCAGCCACGCTGGCGGAAATCCTGGCGGAGGTGCGCCAGCAAAAGGCCAGCGAGGTGCTTCGCCACGGCCGGGAAGGAATTGTGGGCGAAAGATCATCGGCGGAGATCGGGATGCATTCCTTGCGGGGCGGTGACGTGGTGGGCGATCACACGGTCATGTTTGCCGCGGAGGGCGAGCGCCTCGAACTGACGCACCGGGCCTCCAGTCGCGAGACCTTCGCCAACGGCGCGCTCCGAGCCGCCCAATGGGTCGTCAAACAGCCGCCCGGCCTCTATAACATGCAGGATGTGCTTGGCCTGCGGTGAAGCTGCCCCCGCCGTGCCCCACATGAACGACGATGAAGGGCTGGCGCTGATCGCGTTGGGTTCCAACCTGGGTGATTCCCGCCGGATCATCCTGGAAGCGGCCGACCGCCTCCAGGCATGGTCGGACCAGCCGCTCCGCCGGAGCTCGCTTTGGCAGACAGCACCGGTCGGCTGCCCCCCCGGCTCGCCTCCATTCGTAAATGCCGCTCTCGCGCTTCTACCGCGGGTGGGCGAAACGCCGGAGAGTCTGCTCGAAAAACTCAAAGCATTGGAATCCGAGTTCGGGCGCGAACCGAAAAAGGAGTTGAACGAACCCCGCCGGCTCGACCTAGACCTCATTGCGTTCGGCCGGGAACTGCGAAGTGGTGTAACGCTGACGTTGCCCCACCCTCGGGCGCACCTTCGGCGTTTTGTTCTGGGACCGCTTGCGGAGATTGCGCCGAACTACCTGCTGCCAGGGCAAACGAAAACTGTCCGGGAATTGCTGAAAAACCTGCCGCCTTGAGTGTCCGGCGTTCACCTGCGAACCATGCAACTCAAGGCGCCGGTCTGATGCGATAATAGCGCTGAACGTGGTTGGTAGCATCCGAATCGACGTAGGAAATAATCGGGTCCGCCAGGGAAAGGTTGGTGGACCATATTTCGCTCCAGCTACTCGAGGGGTCCGGATCCGGGGCGGCTTCCACTTTGTAACGGAGCGGTGGACCGGCGTCGCTCGTGAGTTCCACTCCCTCGGGTCGAACAGTGATGGATTCGAACCTGGGATCAAACCCGTAGGAGATGGTTATTGGGGAAGCTGTGTCCACTATGAACCAATAGGTTTCGGTCTCAGAGGGATTAACCTCGGCTAAAAACTGGATGCGGCTGTGATCGGCATTTGTGCTGATTTCGTTGGCACAGTCCGCCACCAGAGTGCGGGACCCGTCCAGATTCGAAACCAGCAATACCGCCGTGCGCTCGCGCACGCCGGTCCCATCGACTCCGAGGCTCACTCGGCCCGAGTTGGTTGCCTCCAGGAAATAGACGCACGCGGATGCACTAAGCGTTCCGCACCGGGTGGGAATCTCTTCGGCAAAACTGAAACACAACCCGCTGAAACTCCTGACATCAGGCGTGCCCAGATTGACAGTCACTGGGCCGGGCGCGCTGATGCTATAGAGCTGTGTCGTCATGGTCGATCCGAAGGAGTTCGCCGAAAATACTGTCACCGTGTTCTCGCCGATACGAAACCGCCTTAAATCCACGTCGGTTCCGAAAGAGTCGCAAAGGCTTTCGCTGGTATCGCCATTGAAGCTGTCGCCCTCAATGATACTGCAGGGGAACGCCACATTGGTTGCGACCGGGAGACCGTTGATGGAATAAATGTTTGTCACCGGGGGAGTCGCGATGAGCCTCAGGCTGAGAAGCAGTTGGTCGCCAAACACGAGGTCGGTGTTGCCTGGCATGAGTTCAACGACTTGGGGCGGTTCTCCCACTGTAATCACAGCCACGACACTCGTTACGCTCCCGCACAGGTTCGTCACCACCACCGTATAGGCCCCCTGATCCGTAAGCGACACCGGCGACAAAACCAGCATGGGCAGACTTTCGTTTGGCAGGGCCAGCCCGTTGTGAAACCACTGATAAGCCAAAGGCAGCCCACCTTCGGCTCCGACGCTCAGGGTGACGGTCGAGCCCGCTGCAGCAGCTTGCGACTGCGGCTCGACCACAATGGCGGGAGGGGCGACGACAAACACAATCGCCGCCAGGCTTTCAGCCGCGCCCGCCGGATTGCTTACCCGCACTCGATAGAGACCCGTGTCCGCCGCCTGGGCATTGGTCAAAGTGAACGATTCGTTGGTGGCACCCGCGATGTCACTGTCGCCGACCCGCCACTGATAACGCAGGGGCGGATTGCCGGTGGCAGCCACCATCAGCGTGACATCGCTCCCCGCACAGACGGCCATATCCAGCGGAGACTGCGTAATCTCCGGCGGCACCAACACTGTCAAAACTGCCGTCGCGCTCGCCACCATCCCGCAATTATTCAAGACCAGGACGAAATAATTTCCGCTGGCTGAAAGAGGAACAGCGGAAAGAACCAGCGATGCATTTGTTTGGCTGTCCAAAGGGAAACCGTCTTTGAACCATTGATAACTCAGCGGCAAACTCCCGTCGGCAGACACGCTCAGCGTCAGAGTGGCTCCCACCGGCGCCGTTTGGGACTGAGGATGCGCCACAATGCCGGGCGCCGTCCGCACCACGAGCGCGGCCGGCGAGGTTGTCGCTGTCCCGTGGGGATTGCTGACCCTAACGCTATAAAGCCCCGCGCTCCCAGGCTGCACATTGGCGAGCGTGAGCATGTCGTTGGTGGCATCCGCGATCGGGGAACCGTTGAAGTGCCACTGATAACTGAGCGGCGCCTCACCTCCCGCTGACACGTTGAACGAAACCGTTTCGCCGGCACAAACGGTTTGATCAGCGGGCGAACTGATAATAAACGGCGGGACCAGGACATTCAAAAAGGCGTTGGAACTGGCCGCCGAGAAGAATTTGCTGCCGCGCTGAATCGATGCCACCGCGGAATAATTACCTTCGTCACCCGGCTCTACGTTCGGCAGAGTAAAAACGGAATTGGTTGCGCCGGGAATGGGCAAGCCGTTGAAAAACCACTGGTAAACCTGGCGATGAAGTCTCGGTGGCTCGTGGACGACGACGGAAAACGTAACACTGGCGCCAACAAGGGCCGTTTGAGAAACGGGCTCGCGGTCAAGGGTTAATGCAAACTTGCCTTGAGCTTCCCAGGCAATTGTAAAGACGAAGAGGCAGAGGACGCCTGATCGCCGCAATATCGTGGAGTTCATAAGGGTTCCCGCAGATTGCCGCTTCTAATAGCAAAAACGGCTAAACTAGCAACTTCTTTCTGTCCGGGCCTGTTTCGGACAGCACCGCAGCACGGACTCCAGGCTGACCGTGCGGCAGCTATCCACGGCATAACTCAAGAGGAACAAGAGGAAGCCTTGACTTGATCGCCAGTGCTGTTTGAATGCGCCTGTTCCATCGGGATGAGGATTGCCGTTTCCAAACGCGCGTTACGCGCCGCGATGGGGGCTCTCCTGTGCCTTTGCACGGTCGTTCCACATGCGATTCCGCAGGCACTCCCGCTCCCTGCCGCTTCCGCAGCCGCGCCGCCACGCTCGGCGACCAACAACCTGCTCGTAGTGGTCGAGAATGACGTCCAGGTCGCTCGCGCGGGCACCGGCGCCTGGACCCCCGCCCAACTCGGCCAAATCCTTTTTCCTGGAGACCGCGTGCGCACGGGAGAACGCAGCCGTGCCGAGGTCTATCTCACCAACACCATGACAATCAAGCTGAGTGAGCTCGATGAGATGGAGGTTCCACCGTCGGGAAACACCACGTTTCGACAAGGTCGCTTTCGCATCTTTGAAAAGGACAAACAGAAACAGTTTCGCTTTGGTTTGCCCAGCGGCACCGGCTCCGTCCGCGGAACTGAATTCCTGGTCATTGTCGCGGAGAATGGCCGTTCCGAAGTCATCGTGCTCAACGGTGAAGTCCTTCTGAGCAATGCCGGCGGCGAGGTGTATCTGACCAACGGCATGGCTGGGGTCCTCCAGGATCAGAACGCCCCGCCACAAGCGCGGTTGGTCGTGACGCCGGTCAATGATTTGATTCAATGGACGCTCGATTATCCGGCTGTGGTCGATGTCCGGGAACTCGCCCTCACTGCAGAAGAACGGCAAAGCCTGGGCGCATCTCTGGCGGCTTATCGCAGCGGGGACCTGTTACACGCCCTTGCGGAGTATCCGTGGGAACAAGCGGCTGTTTCCGAAGACGGCCGGGTTTACCGGGCCGCGCTGCTCCTGGCGGTCGGCCAGGTGGAAGAGGCGCAGGGACTCTTGGGACCGCGGTCCGGCACGCGACCGGGGCTGGCGTTGCGGCAGCTTATCGCCGCGGTCAAGTTTGAACCGTGGACGCCGGCGAGCTGGCCGAGTAGCGCCTCCGAGTGGCTGGCCGAATCGTATTACCAGCAGTCGCGCACGGACCTGAATGCCGCCTTGCGAGCCGCGACCAATGCTGCCGCCATTTCGCCCCGCTTTGGGTTTGCCTGGGCGCGCGTCGCGGAATTGGAGTTCAGCTTCGGTTATTCGGCCCAGGCGCTGGAGCATTTGCAGACAGCCATCGCGCTCTCGCCGCGGAACGCCGCAGCAGTGGCGCTGAAGGGTTTTCTGCTCGCCGCCCGAAACGACCTCGAAGGCGCCATTGACGCCTTCGAGCAGGCAATCTCCATTGACAGCGGCCTGGGCAATGCCTGGCTGGGACGCGGGCTTTCCCTGATTCACCGCGGGAATTGGGCCGGCGGCCAGCGCGACCTTCTCGTGGCGGCCGCGTTGGAACCGCAGCGCGCGGTCTATCGCAGTTATCTCGGAAAGGCCTTTGGCGATCCGGGTGACACCGCGCGCGCCCGGGAGGAATTGGCGCTGGCGCAGGCGATCGATCCAAATGATCCCACGGCCTGGCTCTACTCGGCATTGCTCAACCAGCAGGCCGACCGAATCAATGAAGGCATTCGCGATCTGGAACGTTCGCAGGAGTTGAACGAAAATCGCAGTCTCTTCCGTTCCCGCCTGCTTCTGGACCAGGACCAGGCGGTTCGCAGCGCAAATCTCGCTGCGCTCTACCGCGACGCCGGCATGTTCGAAGTAAGCGTCCGGGAAGCCTCGGAGGCCGTGAACACCGACTACGCGAACTACTCGGCCCATCTTTTCCTGGCCAACAGCTACGACCAACTCCGGGACCCGAATCTGGTCAGTCTTCGTTTCGAAACGGCCGCTGTCAGCGAGTACCTGATTGCGAATCTGCTTGCGCCGGTGGGCGCCGGGCCGCTCTCGCCTGCGATTTCGGCACAGGAATACTCGAAGTTCTTCGAGCAGGACCATCTCGGCGTGGCCTCCTCGGTCGATTATCAAAGCAGCGGGAGCTATGGCGGCTTTCTTTCCCAATATGGCGTGGAAGGCAACGTCAGTTATGAGTTGACCGGATTCTACCGTTTCCTGAATGGCCCGGTGCCAAATGCTGAACTGCGCCAGAAAGGCGTCTCCGGCCAATTCAAATACCAGCTTACGCCCCAGGATTCGCTTTATCTGCAGGCCGTCTATAGCGATCTGGATTCCGGGGATGTTCGGCAACATTACGACCCCTCCGCTGCCAGTCCGAACCTGCAAATCAGTGAACGCCAGGAACCAAACGTATTTGCCGGCCTCCATCATCAGTGGACTCCGGGCGTTCACACGCTGTTTCTGGGCGCGCGCTTGAACGATACGTTTACGCTTAGGGATCGTGCCACGTTGGAGACGCTGTTAGTCGCACCCAATGGGGCTGTCTTGATGCCTTTTTTGCAGGGACCGTTTGACCTCGATTTTAGAAGCGAATTCAATGCGTATTCGATCGAGTTTCAGCAAATCATGGAGAAACCTGATCAAGGTTTAGTCTTCGGCGGACGGTTTCAAACCGGCGACACTTTAAGCGAAGCGGCGGCCTTGGCAGCCGGTCCCGGACTCGGCGCTCTTTATCCTGCCGATACTCAGCGATTCCGGACCGACTTGCAGCGGATCAACTTTTATCTCTATCACTACTGGCGGCTTTCCAAACTGCTTTCCTTTACCACCGGGCTGAGTTACGACCGGCTTTTTTATCCCGAGAACGCCGGCCTGCCGCCAATCTCCGACGACCAGACCAGCCGGGACCAACTTTCGCCCAAGGCAGGTTTCCGGCTTCAACTCAGCGACTCGACGATTCTGCGAGCGGCCTACACGCGATCCCTCGGCGGCCTGTTTTTCGATAGCAGCATTCGATTGGAGCCGACGCAAGTGGCTGGGTTCAACCAGGCATTCCGCAGCTTGATACCCGAATCAGTGCAGGGCTCCATCGCGGGCTCGACATTTGAAACTGTTGGAATCGGGCTGGACCAGCGATTCGCGAGCGACACCTATCTGACCTTTGAGGCCGAGTTGCTGAAGTCCCGGGCGGAACGAACCGTTGGCGTTTTCCAGACACCGATCCCGCTTGCGATCACTCGATCGGAGACTTCGGAGAAACTCGATTTCGCCGAGCGCTCCCTCGGCTTCACAATCAACCAGCTCATCGGGCGCGATTGGGCGCTCGGATCGCGCTATCGTCTGAGTGAAGCCGAACTCGAAAGCCGTTTTCCGGAGGTCCCCCAACCCGGAAGGAGTCTGGACCGCGAGACGCGCGCCCTTCTCCACCAGGTCAACCTCTTTGCCATCTACAACCATCCCTGCGGTTTTTTTGGCCAGGCGCAGTCGCTCTGGACCGCGCAACGCAATCATGGCGATGACTCAACCCTTGCCAACGACAGCTTTTGGCACTTCAATGTTTTCGTCGGTTACCGCTTCGCGCGGCGGCGGGCCGAACTGGCCCTGGGTCTCCTCAACCTCACCGACCAGGATTATCGCTTGAACCCTCTCAATCTTCACGCCGAACTGCCGCGCGACCGCACCTTTATCGTGAGTCTTCGCCTGCATTATTGATGCAGGACCACCAGGCCCTCAATTGGCGGCAAGCGCGCATCTCTACGCCACCATTGCCCGTTGGTATGTCCAGGCAGCGGGAGCGGGCAAAACGTCAAGCGCGTCTGGCGCGCATCTTTTTGACAGTGTCACCAAGGTTTCGGACGGTGGCTTTCTCCCTCTCTCCCGCGGCGAGCGGCGAAGAGGAATGGAGCTTCATGGGAAGCTTTTACGATTTCGGAATCGTGCACTGCGGCCCGGGCTCGTCGGCGAGGCGGCCAGGCGGCGGGGGCCTGTGGCGGCAGTGTCAGGATGCGCCTTCGGCAGCTTTGACCGGCTTTTTCCTTCGCCAACCGCCTTTCGAAATCGTATCGTCCGAGACTCGATGACGCAGTGGTTGACTTGCCTTCTCACCGGAACGTGCGCCGTTGCCTTCTGTCTTTGCTCTCCCGCGGCTGATCTTCAGTGGGAAAAGGCCGAAGGCCATCGGCACGCGCCGCTCGAGGTTCCAGCCTCGGGCCGGACCGGCTTTGAAACAATGCCGGCTGCTGCCGCCGGCGTCGCCTTCACAAATTATCTCTCCGATACGCGCGCGGCCGAGAATCAGATTCGTCTCATCGGCTCGGGAGTGGCCCTGGGCGATGTGGACGGGGATGGCTGGTGCGACATCTATCTCTGCCAGCTCGAAGGCCCGAACCGGCTTTATCGCAACCGCGGAAACTGGAAGTTCGATGACATAACCGCTCAAGCCGGGGTGGCCTGCGACGGGCAATACTCGACAGGGTGCGTGCTGGCCGACGTGGATGGCGACGGCGATCTGGATTTGCTGGTGAACTCGATTGGCGGCGGGACGCGGCTATTCGTTAACGACGCCAATGGCCGGTTTGCGGAGTCCAGGGGTGGCGGTTTGTTGAAGAAGTTCAGCCCGACTTCGATGGCTTTGGCGGACATCGACGGCGATGGCGACCTGGACCTTTACGTTGCCAATTACCGCACGACCACGATCCGCAGCACGGGGTTGACGGTTCTAAACATCGACGGCAAACGGGTTCTCCGGCCCGAGGATCGCGATTCCTACGAATTCACCCCGGACGGATTTATTCTCGAACACGGCGAGGTGGACGCGCTTTATGTCAACGATGGCAAAGGCCACTTCACGCCGCTCCCCTGGACGGAAGGGGCGTTCCTGGATGAAGCGGGAAAGAGGCTCTCCGCTCCGCCGAAGGATTGGGGTTTATCGGTCATGTTTCGCGATATGAACCGCGACGGAGCGCCGGACATCTATGTCTGCAACGATTTCTGGAGCCCGGATCGGATTTGGATCAACGATGGCAAAGGGCATTTCCGGGCGCTTCCGAACCTGGCCATGCGCAACACCAGCACCTTCTCGATGGGCGTCGATTTTGCGGACGTCAATCGCGACGGGCACGACGACTTTTTCATTCTGGACATGCTGAGCCGCGATCATGGCCGCCGCATGCGCCAACGGGCCTTGATGGGGCAAAACGCAGCGGATGTCCTCGAGATCGACGCCCGGCCGCAAGTCGAGCGAAACACATTTTATTTCAATCGCGGCGACGGTACTTACGCCGAGATTGCCCAGCTCGCCGGCGTTCAGGCCTCCGAATGGTCGTGGGGCGTGGTCTTTCTGGACGTGGATCTGGACGGGTACGAAGACATGCTGATCACGACCGGCCACGGGTTTGATACGCAGGATTCAGATAGCGAGGAGCGCATTGCGCGCATGGGGCCGCTGCCCACCTCAAAGATTCACACCAAGCTGTTGCTTTATCCGCGCCTGCACGTGCCCAACGTCGCCTTCCGCAATC